>NZ_CAKZPW010000169.1:0-19683 GCF_937139385.1 uncultured Maritalea sp.
CAAGTAGAACCGCACCTTTACGATCCAATTCTTTCGAACGTGCAAGGTACTCACCCCACTCGTAAGAAACGATTTGAACGTTTACGCCAACTTCAGCGAAATCGGCTTGGATCAATTCAGCCATACGACGAGCATTTGGGTTGTATGGACGCTGAACAGGCATTGCCCAAACTTCCATTTCAAGACCAGATACGCCTTCAGCTTCAAGCATAGCTTTTGAAGCAGCTGGATCGTATGCATCGTCTACGATTGCGTCGTTATAAGACCACATGGTTGGTGGAATTGGGTTTTTAGCAGCTGAACCAGCGCCTTGGAATACAGCATCCAAGATCGCTTGTTTGTTGATTGCCATGTTCAACGCTTTACGAACTTTTGCGTTGTCAAATGGAGCCACTTGCGTGTTGTACGCAAGGTAACCAACGTTCAAGCCTTGCTGTTCCATCATAACCAAGTTGCTGTCAGCTTTTAGGCCTTCAATATCAGCAGGGTTAGGATATGGAGCAATGTGACATTCGCCCGCTTTCAACTTTTGGCCACGAACCGCAGCGTCAGTTGTAATTGCGAATACCAAATCGTCGATTGGCTGCTTGCCACCCCAATAATCGCCGTGCGCCGCATAACGGATCACTGCATCTTTTTGGTATGCAACAAAGCTAAATGGACCTGTGCCCACTGGCTCTTGGTTGAGCATTTCTTGTGTGCCAGATGCAGTCAACTGATCTGCATATTCTGCAGAAACGATTGAAGCAAAATCCATTGCAAGGTTTGCAACCATTGGCGCTTCAGGACGTGTCAAAATGAACTTCACAGTGTAATCGTCAACTTTAACGATATCGCTGATAAGGTCAGGCATAGACATGCCGTTGAAATATTCCCAAGAGATGCCTGGTACATATTCGTACCATGGGTGATCAGCGTTGCGCTGACGATCAAATGAGAACAATACGTCGTCTGCATTGAAATCGCGTGATGGTGTGAAGAAGCTCGTTGTGTGGAACTTCACGCCTTTACGAAGGTTGAAGGTATACTCCAAACCGTCTTCTGACACTTCCCAGCTTTCAGCCAAACCAGGAATAACCTGCGATGTGCCGCGCTTAAATTCAACCAAACGGTTGTAAAGTGGCTTAGAAGACGCATCAAAAGTTGTACCTGCTGTGTAAGGTGCAACGTCGAAGCCTTCAGGCGAACCTTCAGAACAATATACGAGTGTCTTGGCATAGGCTGAGCCCATAACCGTTGCACTCATGAGAGCCGTTGCTGCCAACAGCTTTCCAAATTTCTTCATGATAATGTTTCCCTCCAATTATCATTTGCGGCACTCGGACGCCGCAAGCAGACGTAACAAAGCTTCTTTTGACGATTGGTGCAACCACAAATCAAAAAAATTTTGATGTAATTGTCTGACAAGACTCACATTTTATCAATAAAGCCCTGAATCTTGATCAGGCAGTAAAATCTCGTAACCTTGATTCGAGGTGATCTTCGAACAAAAGGTCGCTTTTCCGGCGTTTTGCTGCATCAAACTGGTTCTCAGCTTCAAGTGAGAGTTCAAGGAATGAGATCAGGCCGCTTTGGGCACTTGTACCGCCTGCAAGGGGATAGAAACCGGACCGAAGCCGGTCCAGCAACAATCTTTTGATTCGCACATACCGCTGGCTTGCTTCAGGCCCCATACTGATGGATTGGACTTGTTTGAAATAGCGGTGTAACGGCAAAGCAAGGTGGAAGCTGCCATCCACATGGCAAAAAGCGCTCAGCATTAAACCAAGGTCAACAAGACACGGCAATTCCACGTCATATTCGACCGGAATTTTCTCACGGTCGTGGGCCACCATACTGTCCATTGAGATATTGGTGAATTTATACGCGCCTGCGCTCAACTTGCGGTTTTTGCCCGCACACCCAACCTGTCGCAAATATTCGCCCTTGTTGGTCACAACTTCTAAGCCCGTTGTGACCAGGGGGTGAAACTCTAGCGCTTTGGCCACCAGTTCCAATTTGGTTGGTACAAATTGGTCGTCAGCATCTAGCACAACGATATAGCGGCCTTTGGCTTTGTTTATGCCGATGTTTCGCGCGTTCGATGACCCTGTGCCGATCGCGCCCGTATCGGTAAAAACCAAGCGCGCATCATTAATCGCGTTTTCGCGCAAAAGCTCTTCATAATTGAATTGATCATCACATGAGATCACCAGCTCAAAATTCTTGTGCGTTTGTGCCAGTGCGCTGTGCACACTGGCAATGATTGTGTTTTGGGCCTTAAAGGCGGGCATAACGACGGATAAAAACATGAACAAACCTTATGAGGCTTTGGGCATCAACGGCAACAGGCCTTTATCAAGCGCGTCGCGGTCAAAGGGATTTTATCCTCCACTCTTGAACTTTAGCGCAGGCCAACCATATCATGGATACAGGCGCCGCTTGGCGGGTCTAAAAAGTTGCTTTGAACAAAGGACGGTTGAGCGTTTGGCCTTGGTGCATATGCTCTTACGAAAAACAATATGTCACGTATGTCATTCTTCTCCTCCCCATTTTTGCTCGGCTTTGACGAGTTTGAACAGCGATTAGACCGGTTGGCCAAGGCTGCTGACGGCTATCCGCCTTACAACATCGAACGCGTTGCTGCAGAAGACGGATCAGAAACCTTTCTGATTTCGATCGCTGTGGCTGGCTTTGGTGAAGATGAATTGGAAATCACACTTGAAGACAATCAGCTTTTGATCCGCGGGCGGCAGTCCGATGATCCAAAACGCGAGTTTTTACATCGCGGCATTGCCGCGCGCCAATTCCAACGCAGTTTTTTACTGGCCGAGGCCATGTTGGTTGAAGGCGCTGAACTGCGCGATGGTTTGCTCAATGTCATGATCCGCCGACCCAATATTGAAAAGGTCGCCAAACGGATCAAAATCAAGTCCGCCGATTAAATCAGCCAACTTGGGCTTTGTACGTGATCACAGATCAAGTGCGCCCAAATCTACGTCAGGAGTAAAGATATGGCCCAGCACACCCAACAAACCCCTTTGAGCAAAGAAGACTTTTTGGCGCTTGGAGAAGATAAAATCGTTTACCGCCGTCATCTCACCGGCAAGCAGCTTAAAACCATGTTTCCAGAGGCAAAAGATGCGCCCGAGCAAGCAGAGTTTGAAGCCCTATTCGCAGCAGATGGCACCCCTGTGCTGATCACTGACGACAGCGCTGCATTGCGCCAATGGTTAGATGACACAGGTCACAATGTGACCGTGCGGCACTAAGCCAAACAAGACTTGGATGCCTATTCGGGGAAAAAGCGCACTGCCTTTGCTGTGCCCAATTTGTCGCCGTAAAAGTCCAAGGCGGTCATTGTCCATTGATATTCGTGTTTGCCGTTAGGCGGACATGGTCCTTTATAGGTAAAAGCACCGGCGTCAATAAGCGTTTCTGCATCATAACTTATGGTGCCCCCGCCGTGACTAAAGCCGGGTGCATCTAAGTCTTTCAAACTAAACTTTAGTTTCTGCGTGCCCTCGGGCACGTCTTTGATTTCAAAGACCGGGCTATCAATGACATCCGGCCAGCCCGTATTGCAGGCGGGCGTATCGCCCCATTCAAATGATAAATCCATTGCGATTGCCGTGCTTGGTAAAAACATGGCCGTAGCGAGCAATAAACGAAACAATTGGCGCTCCCATATTCTTAAGACAAAGAATTATGGTGCGCCCCACGATAGGGATTGTCAATTTGTTGGGGGTGCCAGAAATGGCTTAGGCTGCGTCTGAGTGGCCCTTCGCGCGGGTCAAAAGCTGGTAAAGCTCTTTGGCGTCGCGGGTTTTGCGGGCTTCTTGGGCAACATTGTTTGAGCGCACCAGACGGGCGATGCGCGACAAAGCTTTCAGGTGGTCGGCGCCCGCGCCTTTGGGGGCGAGCAGTACAAACGCCAAATCAACAGGCTTGTCATCAACAGCGTCAAAATCAATAGGATGGTCTAGTCGCACAAAGACGCAAGTCACGCCCTTTAACCCATCGATTTTGCCGTGGGGGATGGCGATTCCCTCGCCAAGCCCCGTTGTGCCCAGTTGTTCACGTTCGGTCAGCGTTTTAAAGATTTGAAGGGCATCACCGCCAACAAGTTCAGCAGCTTTGTCCGCTGCAAGTTGCAGCAGTTGCCGCTTACATGTCGCCTTGGCACAGGGCACAATGGCTTCCTTTGTAAGGATGTCAGCGAGTTCCATTAAAAATCTCTCGTTCGTCGAACACCGAAGTGGCGCGTTTTAAGCGTCTTGCTGTGCTGGGTCAACCCAGCCGATATTTCCATCAGCCCGGCGATAAACCACATTAACGCGTCCATGTCCAGCATGGCGGAACACCAAGACGTCCTGTTGAGACAGGTCGAGCTCCATAACAGCTTCACCAACACTTATGGAATGTAGGTCTGAAGTTGATTCGGCGATGACCGCTGGAGAGAAGTCTTCTTCAACCTCTTCTTGCGATTCTGGCGATGCCAAAACGTACGACTGTGCGGTGGGCACATTACCCGCTACACGGCGATGGTTTTTCAGTTTGCGCTTGTAGCGACGAAGCCGTTTTTCAATATGCTCCGCAGCTGTTTCAAAAGCTGAAGTGGCATCACCTGCCACGGCGCTAGCTTGCAGCACAACGCCTGTATCCAAATGAACGAGACAATCGGCACTGAACCGCTTACCCTCATGTTCCAATGTGAGATGTCCATCATAGCCGCCGTCAAAATATTTAGTGACTGCGGATTCGAGATGATCCAATGCTTTTGTGCGCAATGCATCGCCAACATCCATGTTCTTGCCTGAAACACGTAAGTTCATTTTGTACCCCATTTCGTTAAAATTATTGAAGGGCTGAATAGCCGAGGACGAGTCCTCACAATTGAAAGTGTAACGCCCAAATCAGCGGAAACGCAATCAATCAATTTTATGATTATCTCGTCTAAATCCCTTCCATGCGATTAAAAAAAACGCTACCATCTTTAGCTATGCACTTGTGAATCACACCGCTTTTCGCGGCGCAGTTAATGTTTTGCAAAATTCCCCTCAATTGCTGTTGATCTGCATCAGGAAGTACGTGTTTTGTGCTGAGGTTGAGCAATTTTGCGACAATTCATCAAACAAGGGTTTCCAATCACCTCTCAAATTGTTTGAGTGGAGCGCTTAGTGTTGAGGAGTTTTTGTGAGCCAATCGTTAGATGAGATCAAATCGGCACTTAAACGCGCAATCGAGCGGGCTGAACAAACCAAAGAGCGGGGCAAAGTCGCCGCCTATATTCCCGAATTGGCAAAAGCCGATCCTCAAAAAGCCGGTATTGCGGTCACTTTGGCCAATGGCGAGACCATTAGCGCTGGGGACTGCAACCAACAAACCACCATTCAATCTGTCTCCAAAGTCTTCACCCTGGCCCTAGCGCTCGGCACGGTTGGCGATCGATTGTGGAGCCGAGTTGGGCGAGAACCCTCGGGTTCCGCATTCGATTCGATTTTGCAGCTCGAACATGAAAATGGGGTGCCTCGAAATCCATTCGTCAATGCGGGGGCAATTGTGGTCACCGATTCGATTTTGACCAGCTATCAGCCCAAAGAAGCGTTGGCCCAAATTGTTAGCTTTGTCCGGGCGTTAGCCGAAGACGAAACCATTCATATCGATAAGGCCGTTGCCATGTCGGAGACCCAAACAGGACACCGCAACCGCGCGCTTGCGCATTATCTTGCTTCCCATGGCAACTTGCGCGACGAAGTTGACCTGACGTTGGGCGTTTATTTTCATCAATGCGCTTTATCGATGTCTTGCGTGCAGCTTTCGCGAGCGGGGCGCTTTTTGGCCTTTGGCGGTGGGCTTGGTCCGCAAAACGGGCAAATGGTGTCTGCAAAACGGGCCAAACGTATCGCCGCCATCATGTTGACCTGCGGGCATTATGATGGATCTGGTGACTTTGCATATCGGGTGGGCGTGCCGGCAAAAAGCGGCGTCAGCGGCATGATCTTGGCGGTTGTGCCGCATATTGCATCAATTGCTGTTTGGTCTCCGGGGCTGAACAAGCATGGCAACTCTCTGATCGGCACGCAGATGCTGGAGCAAGTGGTCAACGAGTTAGATTGGTCGATTTTTTAACCGCAGCCAAAGGGCGCAACTAGCCCATCATGTCCCGCTTTTGACGTCGACGAATGACAGATGAGGGATAGCCCATGGCTTCGCGGTATTTGGCGACGGTGCGACGGGCCACCCCCATTTGAAATTTGTCATTCAAAATCACCGCCAATTTGTCGTCAGAGAGGATCTTTTTAGGGTCCTCCGCTTCGATCAATTGCCTGATTTCGTGCCGCACGGCTTCGGCTGAATGGTCCTCGTCGCCACTTGTGGAGCTTGAAATGGCGCTGGTGAAGAAATAGCGCAACTCAAACAGGCCGCGCGGCGTTGACACATATTTGTTGGCCGTCACCCTGCTGATGGTGCTTTCATGCATGTCCACCGCTTCGGCCACCATTTTGAGTGTCATCGGTTTGAGGTGTGAAACCCCATGCACCAAAAATCCATCTTGCTGTCGGGCGATTTCACTGGTGACTTTAAGAATGGTTTGCGCGCGTTGATCAAGGCTTTTGGTCAACCAGTTTGCGGTTTGCATACATTCTTGCAAATAGGTCTTTTCTTCGCCCTTTTTGGCTTTGGCAGACACCTCAGCATAATAGGTGCGATTGATCAAAACGTTGGGCAAAACATCATTGTTTAGTTCAATTTGCCATCCCCCACCATTCGCGGCGCGAATGTAAACATCTGGCACAACGGGTTGAATGGCCGATCCTTCAAACGAAGCGCCAGGACGCGGGTTGAGCCGTTTGATCTCGGTTAGCATGTCTTTGAGATCATCTTGGTCACAATTGATCAGCGCCATCAATTCTTTGAATTTGTGGGCCGCCACAAGGTCTATATTGTCCAGAAGCGCCTGCATCATCGGGTCCAGACGATCTTTTTCGCGCAATTGAATGGCCAAACATTCAGGCACATTGCGGGCGAATATGCCGATAGGGTCGCACCCTTGAATGGCTTCAAGCACCGCTTCAACATGCCCAAGTTCTGTGCCCAATTGCTCAGCGATTTGGTCTAAATCTTTGTCTAGATACCCAGCCTCGTTAAGGTTCTCAATGATCGCGCTGGCGATCAATAGGTCCCCGGGGTGGCGCAAAATCAAATGAACCTGTTCAATCAGATGATCGCCGAGGGATTTTTGCGACGAAACATATTGGTCGATCTCTGCCTTTTCAGGGCCAACCCCTTGCCCGCGGCTTTCTTGGTAACTGGTGGTGGATTGAGAAACAGAATCTTGGCCCACTTGTTCGGGAAACAGATTTGAGGGGTCAGTATCCATCTCGCTGGCCACAGAAACAGCGCTTTCCATTTGTTCGGTTCGGCTGGAAATATCTTGTGCCGCATCGCTTGATGGTGTGCCATCCTGCTCACCGGGGCCATCGCCATCAGAATCCGCATTTGGGTCCGTACGTTCCAGCAGTGGGTTGTGCAACAATTCGGCTTCAACAAATGTGCTCAGCTCAAGATGAGACAATTGCAAAAGCTTGATTGACTGCATCAATTGCGGCGTCAATTTAAGCGTTTGTGCTTGTCTTAGTTCAAGGCGTGGGCCCAGCGCCATTTGGTGGTGCTCCGTGAATGGAAATCAGGTCTTTAAGGAGAAAATGCCATGATTTGCATGCCCTATACAAGTTTCATGCCAAACAATCTGACAACAATATTTCAAACTTGTGAATATGTGGCTGGCGGGCCCAGCCTAAAGGTGGAAATCTTGGCCCAAATATACGCGACGGGCCTCTTTGTCATTGGTGATATCTTCGGGACGACCCTGCACCATCACCTGCCCACCATGGATAATATAGGCCCGATCCACCAGCCCTAAGGTTTCGCGCACATTATGATCGGTGATTAGAACGCCAATGCCTTTGTCGGTCAATTGTTTGACCAACCCTTGAATTTCACCCACCGCAATGGGGTCAACCCCGGCAAATGGTTCATCGAGCAACATAAAGGCGGGGTCTGCCGCCAAAGCCCGAGCGATTTCTACGCGACGACGCTCGCCGCCGGACAAGGCAAGCGCATCAACGTCGCGGATGTGGGTAATAGAAAATTCTTCAAGCAGTTGATCCAAGCGCTCGTGGCGGGCTTTTGACGACTTCACATGGCCTTCTAGAATGGACAAAATATTGTCTTTAACGTCCATTCCACGAAATATTGAGGGTTCCTGAGGCAAATACCCCATGCCCAATCGACCGCGCTGAAACAGCGGCAAGCCTGTGATTGGCCGCCCGTGTAGCAAAATCTCGCCATTGTCGGGGGCAACAATGCCCATGATCATTGAAAAGACAGTGGTCTTGCCCGCGCCATTTGGGCCCAATAGGCCAACCGCTTCGCCTCTGTTTACCGCAACAGACACGTCTCGAATAACCACTTTTTTGCCATAGGATTTGGCGAGAGAGTGGGCAACCAACCAACCTGTGGGATCAACTTCACCGGCCATGGTTAGTTCCCAGACCCAAAAGTGGCGGTTACGCGGCCATTGTTTTTGCCACCACCTTCAAACCGTGTGGTGTTGGTGCTCAGGTCAATGATCATTTCATTTGAATTGATCACATCATTTGACCCCGTTTGACTGGTCGAAACATTGCCAATAAGCGTGAGTGATTTTGTTGACGGGTCATAAATACCTCGGTCAGCAATCGCTTTTTGATTGCCAAACTCCACCCGAATGCGGCCATCTGCGGTGACCTTTTTCAAATCTGAAGGGCCGCCCTCTCCATAGGAGGCAATCAGCCGTGGGGCCCAGAGTTGAAAGGTTTTTTGTTTGGCGTATACGTTGCCAGTAAAGGTGGCCGTTTTGCTCTGCTGGTCAATTTCAAACAGATCCCCGGTAATATTGACCTGTTCGCTGGATTGCGCAAATCCGCTTGCGCTTCCTATCAGGAACACAACAATGCCAACAAAAACAAGATGGGCTATACTTTTTAGTCGCATCATTGCGAAACGTCCTTTTCGGGCGCGGGTATTAAAACCAGCGTAAAATCGGTGAATTCCCATTTTCCTTGCGCAGAATTGTACTTCATTGTGGCCGCATCAAGTGTTGAGCCATCAATAAAGTCAAATCGCACCCCATTCCCGCCAGTAAATCTCTGCTCAGAAAGGAAAATGACACCATTGCCGAGGCGCCCCTTATCTCCATTGCTCGATGAAATTTCAATGGGGGTTAGCATTTCTAAGGTTTCATCCAAAAAGTTGTAACGACCATCATCTGAAGTCGCTTTAGCGGTGGTGCCATCAGCGAACCAAAGATCGCCCACCATATCAACCAAGTCCACACTGTCTTGATTGGTCAACCCTGTTTCAGCGCTGTGAGCGGCAATACGGTAGCGCCCCCCATCACCAAGGGCACCTTTTGCCCTTGGAGCATCAATTATCAAACGATCACTATTGATGCGAACCGCGTCAAATTGTGCGGCTGGGAACAAGGTGCTTAAAACCATTGGCAACACCAAATAAGCGAACAAAACGGCACCTAGGATGGGTACAATTATGCGCAGAAATTTGACGATAAGATGCCGTCGTGCGATCCCTTTGAACGCACTTTCGATATCACGTTGGGCAATTGGTGCTGAATGATTGGCCATCGCCGCGCCTGGTTTGTTTAACTGTGCGCGAAGATATCTGTTTCTGGCCAGCCTGCCAAATCGAGCTGCACGCGGGTGGGCAAAAAGTCAAAACAAGCCTGCGCCATTTCCATTCGCCCTTCGCGTTTTAGCATACGGTCCAAGTGGCGGCGCAAGTCGTGCAAATATAGGACATCGCTTGCAGCATATTCGAGTTGCGCGTTGGTCAGCTTTTCCGCGCCCCAATCAGAACTTTGTTGCTGTTTGGACATATCGACCCCCAACAGTTCGCGCGAAAGGTCCTTTAAGCCGTGTCGATCTGTGTAGGTACGCACCAATTTTGAAGCAATTTTGGTGCAATAGGATGGCGTGGTTACAGTGCCAAAGGCATTATAGAGCGCAGCGATATCAAAACGGGCAAAGTGAAAGAGTTTGGTGCGCTCTTGATCGGCCAAAAGCTTTTGCAGATTTGGCGCTTCGGTTTGCCCCAGTTCAATTTTCACCACGTCTGCAGTGCCATCGCCCGGGGAAAGTTGGACCACACACAAGCGGTCGCGAAATGGGTTTAGGCCCATTGTTTCGGTGTCAATTGCCACTTGGCGCCCATAATTGTCTAGGTTTGGTAGGTCGCCGCTATGCTGCCGGATGGTCATTGGTTCACCTTTAACGCGTTGAAATCTTTGATACGATCTTTTACCGCACTGACCAAAAAAAGAAACGGTTTAATTTACGCACATCTTTGATTGTGTCGAAATGCCGAACGAATTGTTCACACAGTTTAGCCAATTGAAATATATTAAGTTTTTGTTATTGTTTTGCGCGAGGGCGCCAATAGGGGAGCGCACCGAAATACTAAAATGATAGGGGTTGAACAAACAACATGCTTAAAGAATTTAAAGAGTTTGCCATGAAGGGCAACATGATTGATCTGGCCGTTGGTGTGATCATTGGGGCTGCATTTGGTGCCATTGTTGGCTCACTTGTGGACGACGTGTTTATGCCTGTAATCGGTCTTTTGATTGGTGGCGTGGACTTTTCCAACATGTTTATTGTGCTTAAAGACGAAGCTGCTGGCAACTATGCCACTTTGGCCGCTGCGCAAGAAGCTGGTGCCGTTACCATGAACATTGGCCTGTTCGTGAATGCAGTTGTGAAATTCTTGATAATTGCGTTTTCCATCTTCTTGGTGGTCAAGGGCATTAATTCCATGAAGAAAAAAGAAGAAGCCGCACCTTCTGCGCCGCCCGCACCTTCAAAAGAAGAAGTGTTGCTTGGCGAAATTCGTGACCTGCTTGCCAAAAAGTAGTTCACTTGCATTTCCATGCAGTGAGGGGGTCGGCTTGCCGGCCCCTTTTCTTTGTTTGTTTAGGCTTTTGCCAAAATATTGTCGACCCACTGATCAGCCACAATATGGGGTAAAGCATGTGTCGTCGTTGCTTGGCTCAATATTTGGTCCGTTGTATCGGCCAGCCGAATGACTTTTTCTTCAACCCAAGCTTGCTCCGAAATCTTTAAAATTTCAGCGGCCACATTGATGATGCCCCCGCCATTGACCACATAATCGGGCGCATAAAGAATGCCCCTGTCTGCCAGCAATTGGCCGCAGTTTTCATCTGCCAATTGATTGTTGGCCGCCCCAGCAACAACTTTTGCTTCAAGCTGCGGGATGGAACCTGGTGAAATTGATGCGCCCATGGCGCAGGGGGCAAAAATATCAGCCTCAACCCCGTAAATGGCATCGGGGTCCACAATCCTTGCGCCAAAGCGTGAGCTGGCTTCTTCAATGGCTGTCGCATTGATATCTGTGGCCACAAGTTTGGCCCCCGCTTCATGCAGATGTGCGCACAAATGCATGCCCACATGGCCAAGGCCCTGCACAGCAACGGTTTTGCCCTTAAGGTCGTTAGTCCCTAAACCGTATTTGGCCGCCACTTGCATGCACAAAAACACACCCCGCGCGGTCACTGGCGAAGGATCGCCACTGCCAAATGGACCATCTGATAGGCCCGCTGCATAACTGGTGAATTTGGCCGCTTCAGCAATGTCCTCAACGGAAATGCCAACATCCTCTGCGGTGTAATAAGTACCAGCCAATTCATTGACGAATTTGCCAAACGTTTGCATCAACTCAGGCGTTTTGTCTTTACGCGGATCTGCAATAATCACCGACTTGCCGCCACCCAGTGGCAAGCTTGCCGCTGCGTTTTTGTAGGTCATGCCCTTGGCCAAGCGCAGTGCGTCGGTTTCGGCTGCGTCAATATTTTCATAATTGAACATACGGCAACCACCAGCCGCAGGTCCCAGTTTTGTGCTGTGAATGGCAATAATCGAGCGCAAACCCGTGGCATCATCACTTGCTAAAACCACCCGCTCATAGCCCGGTGCGTCAAGCTCTTTCAGTTTCATAACCCTAGTCCCCAGCGTGAAGCTTTTGTCTTTTTTTGCAGCTGTTTTGGCGCGCTCATCTGCTGGCGTCAACAGCGGTTCGCGGGTTTGGTGCAAATATATGCAGACATATTCGACCAAGGTCGTAAGGGTCTGTGCGAATATTCACATGTGAGTGTGCAAATTGCACGGAACGCGAGCGCATCAAACCGTGCCGCAAAGCTTGAAATTTGACCCGCAAGCGCGTAACTGTCAGCTCTGATTTTTTGTAACCTACACGCAAGCCGGATCGGCACCAGGAATTGTAAGAATGAAAGACCTTCTCGTCAGTCTTTGGGCCTATCGACATTTTTTGCTCAATTCGATTTGGAATGACTTCCGCGCCAGATTTGTGCGATCGCGTTTGGGCGCCGCGTGGATTGTGTTTCAACCGCTTTCCCAAGTGCTTATCTATGCTTTCATCCTGAGCAATTTATTGTCCGCTAAGGTGCCGGGGATTGAAAATACCTATGGCTATGCGATCTATTTGATGTCTGGCCTTTTGGCGTGGAACTTGTTTTCCGAGGTTTTGGACCGCTGCATTAAAGTGTTTGTGAGCAATGCCAACGCCATCAAGAAAGTCAACTTCCCCCGCGTTACCCTGCCCATTATTGAAGTGGGTGCGGCGATCACCAACAATATTATCTTGTTGGCGGTGATGGTGGTGATCTTTTTAATTTTGGGTCACCCACCCGGTTGGCCAATGTTGTTGATCTTTTTGATGATCCCCCTCATTGCACTATTTGCCATGGGCATTGGTTTGTTCTTGGGGGTTGTTAATGTGTTCATTCGCGATGTGGAACAAGTTACCCCGATCATTTTACAGGTGTTGTTTTGGCTCACCCCGATCGTTTACCCCTCAACCATTATCCCTGAAAAATACATGACGTGGATGCGGCTCAATCCGGTTTTTCAACTGGTTGATTTCTATCATCAGGTCATTGTTCAATCTATTGTGCCTTCATTCACCGGGGTCCTAATTGTGGGGGCGATCGGTGCTGTTGCGAGTGTGGTGGCGCTTTTGGTCTTTCGCCGGGCAGGACCGGATATGGTGGATGTACTATGAGTATTGTACGCGTCGACAAGATTTCAAAGTCGTTCAAGACCTATAAGTCTGAATGGCATCGTGTGCTGGGGTGGATAGGAATTGAAATTGCTCCCCTTACGGAAAAGACCATTCTTTCAGACGTAAGTTTTGAAGTTGAGGCGGGCCAAGCCATCGGCCTTATTGGGCAGAATGGCGCGGGTAAATCCACCTTGCTCAAAATCATTTCCGGCACCATGCAGGCCAATACGGGCACCGTTGAACTAAACGGCCGCGTGTCCGCGCTTTTGGAACTGGGTATGGGCTTTAATCCCGATATGACGGGCCGCGCCAATGTGTGGAATACCGCGGGTCTGATGGGATTTTCCAAAGACCAAATCGACGATGTAATGGCCGATATTGAAGATTTTGCAGAGATCGGCACCTATTTTGACGAGCCGATCCGTACCTATTCAAGCGGCATGCAGGTGCGTTTGGCCTTTTCGGTCGCCACAGCCTTTCGCCCTGATATTTTGATCGTGGATGAAGCTTTGTCCGTGGGGGACGCCTACTTTCAACACAAAAGCTTTGCGCGCATTCGCCAGTTCCAAGAGCAAGGCACCACCTTGTTGTTGGTCTCGCACGATCGGGCATCTGTGGCGTCTTTGTGTGACCGGGCATTGCTGATCCACGACGGCAAAGTGGCCAAAGATGGTGACCCCGAAGAAGTGCTCGACTATTACAACGCCATCGTTGCGCAGCGTGAAGGCAGTCGACTTGAGCAGGTCAAGGGGGCTGATGGGCGCGTGCGCACCATTTCTGGCACCGGCGAAGCGACGATTGAAAACATCCAATTGGTGGATGAAAAGGGCGAGGACGTCGACAGTTTGTTGGTTGGCGACAAGGCCTCGATCATCATCGATTTGGCTGTGCATGAACCCATCCCTGAACTGGTGGTGGGCTATATGATCAAAGACCGCCTGGGCCGGGCCGTTTTTGGCACCAACAGTTTTCACACCAAACAAGTCATTACCGACTTAAAACCAGGCGAAACCTATCGCTACCAATATGATTTTGACGTAAAAATCGGACATGGCAACTATTCCATTCAAGTGGCGTTGCACCAAGCCGATAGCCACATCGCCAAAAACTATGAATGGCGCGATCTCGCGCTGACCTTTAGCGTAGCAAACACCAAATATGCCTTGTTTGAGGGCACCAGCTGGATACCGCCAAAACTGACGATCGAGCGACAAATGGGCAAGGAAACGAAATAGTGCGCGCCGTAATTTCGAAGATCATTTTGCCCGTTAAAATTGTGATCGTGCGCGGAATTAGGTTCGTCGCACCTCAAGTCATGTCGCGTCCTTTGCTGCGTAAAGCTGCGATGTCTGTGGTGTCGCTCAGCCCAGCAGTTTCGCGCCGTTTGCGCAATATTGTGTTGGCAGACCCAGCCAATTCGGCTTTCGGCAGTCGCTCAAATATGTTGGCCAATAGCCAACTTAGCCCCCGCGCGCGCTTAAACCGCGCATTGTTCGACAGGCTTTCGGCCAAGGATAAAAAATGACCCGCATTTTGATCGATATGCAAGCCTGCCAAACCGAAAGTCGGCTGCGGGGCATGGGGCGCTACGCCAGAGAATTGACGCGCGCGCTAATTGCATCCGCCCAGCCCGGTGATGAATATCACCTGCTGTTTAACGCTTCGCTGGAGAACTCGCTTACTCAGAGTTTACGTGAGTTCCACAAGCTGCTGCCCGCGACGCAAATACACATTGTACAATTGCCCAAACTCACCCAACTGAACGATCCGGGGAATGCGCAAAAAAACAGTGCCGCGGAACTGCTGTACGAAGCCTTTGTTGGCTATATCATGCCAGATGTTTTGTTCGTGCCCAGCTTTTTTGAGGGCTTTGTCGATGACGCGACAATCTCGTTTGAGCATATGTTGCCTTGCCCGGTGGTGGTGACCATCCACGATCTAATCCCGCTGCTATATAAAGGCGAATACCTGTCGAAAAACCCCGGGTACAAAGCCGCCTACACAGCGAAATTGCATCAAATTGAGAGTGCTGCTGCGCTTGTGGCGATTTCGGATTCATCCGCTAAGGAAGCGCATCAGCATTTGTCCTTTGAGGCAACGCGCATCATCAATGCGTCTGAAGCAGCAGATCCAATGTTCAAACCAATAAAGGTTAGCGATGCTGAACGTGATGCGCTTTATGCCAAGTTCGACATATCAGCTCCCTTTGTGTTTTACACCGGAGGCGCAGACCATCGCAAAAACCTCTATCGATTGATCGAGGCATTTGGCTCTATGCCAAAAGCAACGCGCGCAAAATACGACTTGGTTTTTGCGGGCAGCATACCAAAGCAAGAGCGGCTAGCGCTACTTGAAGCGGCAAAACAGCATAAAGTTGGCAACAAGCTGAAGCTGCTGGGCTTTGTTTCTGACCGTGAGTTGGTCGATCTGTTTAATCTAACCGACCTATTTGTGTTCCCGTCGTTGCATGAAGGGTTTGGTTTGCCCCCCTTGGAGGCCATGCAGTGCGGTACACCAACGATTGCCGCCAATTGCTCCAGTATCCCTGAAGTTGTTGGCAATCCCAAAGCACTATTTGATCCAAACAATACCTCTGAGCTGTCGCAAATGATGGCCCATGTGTTGCAAGATAGTGCTTTTCGCCAAGAGCTGGCAGAAGAAGGGCTTGCGAGGGCGAAAGAATTCAGTTGGGCGAAAACGGCAAGCGTTGTCCGAACTGTTTTGGAAGAGTTTGCAGCGCCAGCTGCGCACGTTCCTTCAACTTGGGACGAGTTTCAAAAGCATTTCGATGCAATTGATCAGCAGACAGCAGAAACACTCCTGCACATGTTGGCCAATTCCAAAAAAGACAATGGCGCATTTTTTAACAAGATTGCGCAACTCATGGCTGATAATCGGCGGGCTTGCGAAAAGCGGCTGGCTTTTTCCCGTTCAAAAAAGAACGACAATGGGAACCTGCGCTTGGAAGGCCCTTTTGATAGCTCTTACAGCCTTGCACTTGTTAATCGGGAGTTGGCGCGAGCGCTTGAGCAAACAGGGTCAACTATCGCCCTATTGTCCTCTGAAGGGCCCGGAGATTTCCCCGCAAACCCAACGTTTTTGGCTCAGAACCCAGACTTAAGCGCCATGTACGCGCGCGCCCTTGAGCCGCCGATTGATGAGGCTTATTCGATCAGTCGAAACATGTACCCGCCTCGGGTTGCAGATCTGCGCCATCCAAATGCAGGTCTTCACACCTATGCGTGGGAAGAAACAGAGTTCCCTGCAGAGTTCGCGCAAGGCTTCAACGAGAGTTTGAGCTATATTTGCGTGACCTCAGAACATGTGAAAAAGCTCTTGATCGATAGTGGCGTCAATGTGCCGATTAGCGTCGTTGGCAATGGTGTTGACCATTGGAATAAGATTGAGGCCGATTCATCCTATGAATTGACGGCGAAATCTTTCAAGTTCTTGCATGTCTCGTCTTGCTTCCCGCGCAAAGGGGCGGATGTTTTAGTAAAAGCTTTTGCACAAAGCTTCACAGGTGATGACGATGTCAGTTTGATCATCAAAACCTTCGAAAACCCGCACAACGACATCGCGGATCAAATCGCAAAACTGCGGCAAAAGCACAAGAACTTCCCGGACATCAAATTGATATTTGATGATATGGCCGCGGAACAACTCAAGTCCTTGTATGAACAATGCGATGTATTGGTGGCGCCAAGTCGGGCCGAGGGATTTGGTTTGCCAATTGCAGAGGCAATGCTTTGCGGACTTAGTGTCATTACAACCGGTTGGAGCGGGCAGCTTGAATTTTGCAACGACCAAAACGTACGTTTGATCGACTATGCCTATGCCAAAGCGTCGACCCATGAGTTCGCCTTTGATAGCGTCTGGGCAGAGCCAGATGTGCAAGACCTTGCAAACAGCATGAAGCAGGCCTTTGAAAAATCCGACAGTGTTAGTGTGCCGCCTTTAGCGGTTTCTGCTTTGCTGGAAGGCTTCAGTTGGCACGCCGTTGCACAACGGCACAAAAAGGCAGCGCATGTTAGTGCGCCAATGCTGCCCCCTTCGGTTGGGTGGGTTTCAACTTTTAGAAAGCGTTGTGGCATTGCCACATATTCGGAGCATTTGCTCAGCGAAATGTCCTTGCCAACGGTCATCCTTGCCGATGATGGCACGATGCTAGAAGGACATGAACGAGAACGGATTGAGATTTGTTGGTCTGAGGGAAGCCCAGACGACTTGTCGGCCCTTAAAACGCAGATCGAACACCATGATTTTGACGTGGTGATGATCCAGTTCAACTATGGTTTTTTTGAATTTGAGCACTTCAATCAACTGCTGCTCGACCTGAAAAAACAAGGGCGCACCATTGTCGTAACGCTGCATTCAACAATCGATCCGGCTCATGATGAAACGCGCAAGTTGGCATTTATCCAACAAGGGCTGAGTGTTTGTGACCGTTTGTTGGTTCATTCGGTGAATGACCTTAATCGGCTGAAAACGCTTTCGCTCGACAAGAATGCCGCGCTCTTTCCGCATGGGGCGCTTGTTACGGACAATGTTTTCGCGCGTGAAATCATGCCAGTGGGCACGCAAGTGCTCCATCTGGCTGCCTATGGTTTCTTTTTGCCCAACAAGGGGTTGTTGGAGCTGATCGAGGCCACTAAGCTTTTGCGAGATCGTGGGGTCAACGCGCGCTTAAAACTTGTGAACGCCCAATTCCCAGCGGCAGTTTCGGCCGATTTAATCAAGCAGGCCAAAGACTTGACCAAAAAACTGGACCTGAACAAATTTGTTGAGTTCCACACTAAGTTTTTGGCAGATGAAGACAGTTTGAGCCAGCTCTCAAGCTCAGATTTGATTGTCTACCCCTATAAATCGACGGGAGAATCAGCAAGCGGTGCCGTGCGGTATGGTATCGCCACGGGCAAGCCCGTGCTGGTGTCACCCTCGCCGATTTTTGATGATGTTTCGGCCGCTGTTCATTATATGAAAGGTACAACACCGAGCGATATCGCTGATTGTGTTATGCAAGTGATCAAAGCCTGCAATGCGAAGGAGCCAGGCTTCACTGAAAAGCTTGAAGGTGCAAAAAAATGGCGCGCTTCGCACGGCTATCCCATCATTTCACGGCGGCTTTCAGGAATGTTGCAGGCACTGCATCGTGAGAATGTTCAGAGCAAGGTCTAATGGTGCTGGCGGTTATGCCAGCACAAGGTCAAACGCTTCAAAGTCCGACAAATGTCCAATTGTTGAAACAATGCCCACGTCGTCATAGGACCAACTGCGCAAATAGCTAATGTCGGTGACATCATCAAAGGCCGACAAATCGACCAAGATGATCTTGCCTTCAAGCACAACCATTTCAACCGTGTCCCGCTCTGCCAGCAAGTATTTAACAAATGTCATCGCTTCTTGCGAATATTCGGTAATCTGTGAAGCGCGAATGGTGTGGCCCGTTGGTGTGGGCGTTTCAGGCTTATGATCAAGGTCGCCATGATCAATTGGCAGGATGCTGATGGGCAGATCAGTGCCAAACATACTGTTCCAGTCGACCCCTTGGATTGAAGATATGTCAAAGCTGGCGAACAGTTCCTGATTTGCAATGCTATAGGCGCTCAAGCTTACATTTTGTCCAAAATCGAACTGAAGCTGAAGGCTGGTCGAAAGATTTGGTGCGCTGCCATTGTCGTCACCTTGTGGGGACGACGCTTTAGGTTCGCTTTGGTTGGTTTGCACGCTTGTTTTGGCTTCGGTAAATCCTTGTTCAACCGTCGACACGGTTGTCTGAGACACAAAGACATCAAAAACACCGGCCAAGCCAGTGTCAAAGCCGCCCCCATCCAGATTGCCGCTGAGACCCTTTGTCAGCACAATTGAATTTGGCACGTTGAACACATCAAGGTCGTGCTGAGACTGGGCTTGCGCGCCGGCACTTTTGGCTTGTTCAATGTTCGCTTCGCTTGTTTCAGCCATATCGTCTGAAACCGCGGACACGTCGCGATCCGTTTGAGCATCCTCTGTTGCCTGCGCGGCGCTTAATTCTAAACTGTTCGCAGTGGATTGCTCGTCTTGCTCAGTGGTTGTTTGGCTGTTTTGCAAGAACTCAAAGCTTGATTTGCTGCTCATGCCAAAGGTCACTGCGATCGCAGATAAGCTGAGTGAAATTGGATTTGGCAAAATCGCTGATGTCGCCGCGCTCTGCACTTCGCGCTCGGCGGGCTCTATTGCATTCTTTGTTGTTGGTGTGGCGTCGGCTGCAGTGTCTTGCGCATCTTGTTCCGTCAATGCGGCCTGCAATATGCCAAATGCGCCGTCTGTTTCGCTCAAAGGCGCGTTCAACAGCACATCAAAATCACCAGCGGCCTGGTCAATTTCGGCGCCATGGGCAATGCCCACCAATTCGTCTGACGCAACAAACAAGGTCCAAATCAGTGCGGTGAGCATAATGGCTGGGTGCAAAAACACGCCTTCGCCAGGGCGCAAGGACACAATATTCGCCGCGCGTTTTTCAATTGCGCGATCAACAAATGCATTGATCAAATCTGTAAAGCTACT
>NZ_CAKZPW010000170.1:0-39048 GCF_937139385.1 uncultured Maritalea sp.
GAGACGCGCCCATGTGGATACATGATAAACACATCCACCGCATCAAGCCCGCGAAACGCCTCGATTGCGGCACTGCCCGTATCGCCGCTGGTCGCGCCAACGATCGTGACCCGCTTGCCGCTGCGGCTAAGGCTGGCTTGAAACATCTGGCCGATTAACTGCATGGCGAAATCTTTGAACGCCAAGGTCGGTCCGTGGAACAATTCCAACAGGAAATGGTTGGGCGCAAGCTGAACCAACGGCGCGCGCGCGACATGGCCAAACCCGGCATAAGCCTTGGCAATAATCTCGCGAAACTCGTCGTCGCTAAAGGTATCGCCGACAAACGGGCGCATGACCCGAAACGCCGTTTCTTCGTAGCTAAGCCCCGCCAAACCCGCGATCTCGGCCTTGCTCATGGTCGGGATCGTCTCTGGCACATACAAACCGCCATCGCGCGCAAGCCCGGCAAGAACTGCGTCACAAAATCCCAAGCGCGGCGCAAGGCCACGGGTGCTGATATATTGCATTATTCAATCCATGAAATTATTCGCGCGCACCCTAGTCCGCGCTTTGCTCAGTTGCAAGGCTTTGGTTTCTTTTGCGCCGCAACAGCCAAAAAATAAGCAGAACGGGCGTCATGGCAGCTAGGGCAAACCACGTCAGCGCATACTCCAAGTGTTTGTTGGAGAACTCAATTTCACCTGTTTGCGCAGGCTGGGGTAGTTTCACTTCTTCAGCGGGTTGCCAATTTATATAGAACGGCGCCACCGTGCCCAGATCACCAAACAGCACAGTTGAAAGGCGCGCAGGATTGATAACCCAGTCAACATTTTTCGCCAAATCAGGTTCAAGGGTTGCGGCCCCTACCCGTTCGGGTTTGCGCAAGACACCTGTTATTGTCATCTGCCCAATAGGTGCTGCGGCATAACCGGCGTTGAACGCCAGCTCTTGAGGCACAAACCCACGGTTCACGTAAACAACACCCCCGTCGGTTAATTGAAAGGGGGTCACGATCCAATAGCCCGGCCCACTTTGACGATTGCGTTTCTGAGGCAAGGAGATGAAAATGCGTGCTTCGCCATGCTCCAAGAAGCTACCCTTAAGCGTTACCGGTTGAAAATCTATGCTTTCAGGGTCGAGGGTGGCCCAAAGATCTGCACTGGGGACATTTGTGGGGAGGTCGTTGGCTCGCTCAGTCGCAGAGGCAATCAATTGCTCTTTCCACCCGAGACGCTCCATTTGCCAGAATCCAAGAGTTACGAACAAAAGCGCAGCGGCCAGCATGCCCGCAACAAATATCACTGTGCCAATGGTTGAATTGCGATTGGAGTTTGATGACATGGGTTCGTTTCCAATTGGACAAACAAAAAAGGCGCGGGAGTATTTCCCGCGCCTTGAATTCTAAGTGCTCGGCTTAGCCGTGGCCAACTGCCACGCCCCATGAGCCCCATACATAGATGGCAGCAAACAGGAACAACCAGATCACGTCAACAAAGTGCCAATACCATGCGGCAAACTCAAACCCGAGGTGTTGTTTGGGTGTGAAGTGGCCATTCAATGCACGGAACAAGCAAACCAACAAGAAGATGGTACCAACAAGAACGTGGAAACCATGGAAGCCTGTGGCCATGAAGAATGTTGCGCCATAGATGTTTCCAGAGAAGCTAAAGCCGGCTGATGCGTACTCTACGCCTTGAACAAAGGTAAAGATTGCCCCAAGAATGACGGTAAGCACGAGCCCCCATTTAAGGCCCTCACGGTCGTTTTCCAACAAAGCATGGTGCGCCCAAGTGACGGTCATACCAGAGGTCACAAGCAACAATGTGTTGAAGATTGGTAGGTGCCAAGGGTCGAACAATTCAACGCCTGTTGGGGGCCAATGACCACCGGTTGCGGCTACGCGGCCATATTGTTGAATTTCATCATAGTAGAAGAAGGCATCGAAATAGGCCCAGAACCATGCCACGAAGAACATGACCTCTGAGGCGATGAACAAGATCATGCCATAGCGGTGGTGCAATTGAACAACCGGAGTGTGGTCACCCGCGTGAGCTTCTTTGATCACGTCGGCCCACCAGCCAAACATGGTGTAGAGAACGCCTGTTAGGCCGATCAGAAACACCCAAGGAACATCAGCGCGCATCCAATAGATGCCACCAATTGCCATGATGAATGCAGCAACCGAGCCTACAAATGGCCACGGGCTTGGATCAACCAAGTGATAGTCATGATTTTTAGCGTGTGCCGCCATTAAGCTTCTCCCAATCCTTACGAAGCATAGAATGCGTAAAAGAGCGTGACTTCCCTCACGGTATCAAGCTCTTTGTCTAAATCCAACTCCGGGTCTAAATAATAGACAACCGGCATTTCCTTAACTTCACCTGGCGCCAATGTTTGCTCGGTGAAGCAAAAACACTCAATCTTGTTAAAATACGACCCTGCAACCGCTGGGGCCACATTGAAGCCTGCCGTTGTGCTGAGCGGCTGGTCGCTCAAGTTGGTCGCTGTGTAAACAACAGTGACCTTTGAGCCAATTTTGTCGACTGACATCTTGGCCGGTTTGACCTCAAGTGCAAGACCTGCATCAACGCTTGCGGTAAAACGCACGCCCATTTCTCGATCAATTATGCCCACTGCTGCGCTTTGATCAGCGCGCTGTGTGGTACCGCCGTACCCTGTGACCTGACAGAAAATCTGGTAAATCGGCACTGCCGCATAAGCCAAGCCCACCATGCCCGCAACAACGCACAACAAAATGATCGCAAGTTTTTTGTTGCGGGCATCTGGTGCTTGTGTGGTTAGGTTTACGTTGGCCATGATTTATCCCTTACAGCGGCCGCTGGAAGATGGCAGGGCCAATCTTCACGATAGTTACCGCATAGAACAAAATCGCAAGCGCGCCTAGGACGAGTGCCAAGGCAATAGAACGCTTACGGCGACGCTTTTTCAGCTCTTCGGTTTGCTCAGGTGTCAGTTCAGACATTAGATCATGCTCCCAAGCACTTTGGTTGCGCCCATATCGGCTGCCAACACAAGGAAAATTGCAAAAAGATAAACAAGCGAAAAGGCGAACAGCTTACGGGCTGCCTTTTTCATTTCAACAAGGTCATTCTCACGCCAAAGCTTTGTTGCGTAGAACACAAAGCCTGCGCTCAATAGTGCAGCGGCTGCGCCATAAGCATAGCTTGCAAAGCCGAGCAAAGTCGGCGCAAGCGCAATAGCTGTAAGCAACAAAGAATAGATGAAAATTTGGTTTTGAGTGGCCCGTTCACCTTTGACGTTCGGCAACATCGGGATACCCGCTTCTTGGTAGTCGCCTTTTTTATAAAGCGCCAAGGCCCAGAAGTGTGGGGGTGTCCACAAAAAGATGATGAGAAACAAGATGACACTCTCAATGGTGACGGTGCCAGTGACCGCCGCCCAGCCAATCATTGGGGGGAATGAACCAGCAGCCCCGCCAATAACGATATTCTGTGGTGTCCAACGCTTCAGCCACATGGTGTAGATGACAGCGTAAAAGAAAATGGTGAAGGCCAACAAACCGCCAGCAACCCAATTGACCAAAAGGCCCAGCGTTAGAACTGAAAAGGCAGAAAGAACCAACCCAAAGGCCAAAGCTTCTTGCTTGGTGACTTTGCCGGCTGGAATTGGACGATTGACGGTGCGGCTCATCACCGCATCGATGTCGGCATCATACCACATGTTTAGCGCGCCTGAGGCCCCTGCCCCGATTGCAATGCACAAGATGGCCGTGAAGCCGATCAAGGGATGAACCGCGCCTGGTGCTACCAACAACCCTACAATCGCCGTGAAAATCACAAGCGACATCACGCGCGGTTTTAAAAGCGCGAAATAGTCTTCCACATCAGCAGAAGAATAAAGAGGTCGTTCATTTTGGTCGCTGACAAATGCCATTATCGGATCATGCCTTGATCGGTTTTTGAAATCCCGTCGCGCCAATTGCGCGACGGGATGTTTTTCATTTCACTACTTGATTTTAGGTAGTGTTTCGAACTGGTGGAATGGTGGTGGTGAAGGCAATGTCCACTCAAGAGTGGTTGCACCTTCGCCCCACGGATTATCCGCAGCTGGGCGCTTTTTCATGACGGCCTCAACGATTGTGTACAAGAACACAAGCACAGCAACCAAGGTCACCAAATAGCCCCAAGACGACACTTGGTTCCACCAAGCAAACGCTTCAGGATAATCGATGTAGCGACGTGGCATGCCGTTCAACCCAAGGAAGTGTTGTGGGAAGAAGATCAAGTTCACGCCTACAAACATGATCCAGAAGTGAATGGTCGCCAATGTTTCTGAGTACATATGGCCGAACATTTTTGGATACCAATAGTACCAAGCCGCAAAGATTGAGAACACCGCACCAAGTGAAAGCACATAGTGGAAGTGAGCAACCACATAGTATGTGTCGTGCAATGAACGGTCAGCGCCCGCATTGGCCAAAACAACACCGGTTACACCACCAACGGTGAACAAGAAGATGAAGCCAATGGCCCACTGCATTGGTGGGCGGAATGACAAGGAGCCACCCCACATTGTTGCAATCCAAGAGAAGATTTTCACGCCTGTTGGCACCGCAATAACCATTGTGGCGAACACAAAGTAGCGCTGCGTATCAAGCGAAATGCCTGTCGTATACATGTGGTGCGCCCACACGATAAAGCCAACGAAACCAATCGCCACCATCGCGTAAACCATTGCCAAATATCCAAAGACTGGCTTTTTGGAGAATGTTGCAACGATGTGCGACACGATACCAAAACCCGGCAAAATCATAATGTACACTTCAGGGTGACCAAAGAACCAGAACAAGTGCTGGAACAGGATTGGATCACCACCACCGTCAGGTGAGAAGAATGATGTACCGAAATTACGATCTGTCAAAAGCATGGTGATCGCACCAGCCAAAACAGGCAATGACAACAACAACAAGAACGCGGTTACAAGAATTGCCCATGGGAACAATGGCATCTTGTGCAAAGTCATGCCCGGCGCACGCATGTTGAAAATTGTGGTGATGAAGTTAATCGCACCAAGGATTGATGAAGCACCAGCGATGTGAAGCGAAAGGATCGCAAAATCCATCGCAGGTCCAGGCTGGCCAGATGTTGAAAGCGGTGGGTAAACGGTCCAACCGCCACCTGTGCCCATGCCACCGGGAGGGCCCTCAAAGAACATTGACATCAACAGCAAGATGAATGCTGGAGGCAGCAACCAGAATGAAATGTTATTCATGCGCGGGAACGCCATATCTGGCGCACCAATCATCAACGGCACGAACCAGTTAGAGTAACCACCAATGAGGGCAGGCATCACAACAAAGAACACCATGATCAGGCCGTGGGCTGTGGTGAACACGTTGAACATATGCTTGCCAGCGTCTAGCGCAGCAGCACTTTGCCATTCGTGGCCATAAACCATAGAGGCAAGACCAGGAAAGACCTGAATGCCTGGTTCAGCCAATTCCCAGCGCATAAAGCCTGAGAGAGCACCACCGATAATCCCAGCCATAATGGCAAAGATAAGATACATCGTGCCGATGTCTTTGTGGTTTGTTGAATATACATAGCGCTTCCACCCCGTAGGGTTTGCGTGCGCATCATGGTCAGCAGTTGCGGTTGCCATTTGCTTTCCTTGCCTTTTTCCCATTCAACTCTTCGTCTCTTTTAAAAAGACGAAGAGCCCCTAATTCCAAAAATAGATGCTTTAGTTCAAGCTTGCCAATGTCATATTGGCTGCTTCAACGTCATCTTCAGCTTTGAGCTTTTCAGACCAAGCTTTGTACTCTTCTTTTGACACAACGCGAACCGCAATTGGCATGAACGCATGGTCTTTGCCGCAAAGCTCAGAACATTGTCCGTAATACATGCCTTCTTTGCGCACGTTAAACCAAGTCTCGTTGATCCGTCCTGGAACAGCGTCGGTTTTAACACCAAAGGCTGGAACCGCGAACGCGTGAATAACGTCAGACGCTGTTACCAACATGCGAACTGTTGTGTTCACTGGAACGACCAACTCGTTATCAACAGCCAACAAGCGAGGTTGACCAGGCTTTTGTGCAGCGATCTCGTCTTCCGAAAGCATATATGAATCATATGTTGCTTCATCTAGATCGTTGTATGTGTATGTCCAGGACCATTGAACGCCCGTCGCGGTGATGGTCACCTCAGCGGCTGGAACTTTGTCGCCATTTTCACGCGAGAAGATTGAACTGCCCAAATATGTCCGCTCTCCATCAGGTGTTGTCATTTGATCTGACAAAACGCCAAATGATGGAATGGCGATCACGATCAAAATGAAAATCGGAATGATCGTCCAAGCAATTTCAATTGCTGTGTTGTGCGTAAAACGCGCTGGCTTTGGATTTGCTTTTGAATTGTAGCGCACCATGACCCAGATCAATAACGCGGTGACGAAAATCACTATAAAAGTGATGATCGGCATAAGCAGAGCGTTATGGAACGCTTCGGTGGCATCCATTATGGTTGTTACGGATGGCTGAAAGCCAATCGCCCCGTCTGTTGGTTGCCCGGTAACTGGATCACCAGTTTCTTGGGCAAAAGCGGTTGCGGGCACTGCCCAAGCGATGATTACAGATATGACTTTAGCCAGACGTGCAAGAAGTTTGCTCACGTCAGTCTCCCTTTGCGACATGTTTAACGCCTAATTGCTGGGCATACGCATAAGTGGAGTAACCTCCGCTTGTCAATTCGCCCATCCCCAAATTTGGCAGAATCTCATTGCTGACGTAAATCATATCAGAACAATTTAGGCAATTCCAATTGATCGGCGAACAGTGCGGCAAATGCCCGCAAGAGTGCAATTTTGCACAGTTTTTGGGGTTTTAGCGAAAAAAATCCAGTTGAGCCATGAAGATGCCGCAATCCAAACGTCAAAAATTAAACGTGCGAAACCCACTGGCCAAATTGACTATTGGGTTGCTAACGCGCAAGAACATTACAACTTCTTATTGGTCTTTTGGGGAATCATTTTGCGCGCTCTTACCTTCGCCCTTGTTAGTTTGATTGGCTTGTTTTCCTTGATTGGTGGCACCGTATTTGCCCAAGGCATGTTGAAATCACGACACGGAGACTGGGAACTTACGTGTGAAACCCCTCCCGGAGCCAGCTTTGAGCAATGTGCGTTGGTTCAAATTGTTTCCGACGATTCGCAATCTGGGTTGAAACTCAACGTCTATGTGATCAAAACAGCAGATGCGAAATATACGCTGTTGCGGGTTTGGGCACCATTGGGGGTTTTGTTGACCAAGGATTTGGGCGTCAAACTTGACAATCAAGATATGGTTTGGATGCCTTGGGTCAGATGTCTGCCGAGCGGATGCGTTGCGGAAGTTGCCCTTGATGATGCAAGCTTGACCCAACTGCGCGCCAACCAGAGCGCTCTGTTTGTCATCTTCAAGACGCCCGAAGAAGGCATTGGCATTCCAGTGTCGTTGAATGGGTTGAGTGAAGGCTACGATCAACTCCCATAGTCCTGCAGCGGCAGTTCGTCGAATTCAAATTCACCAGTTGTTGACTTGATCTTTTGGCGACAAAAGACCATTTACTATGCCTGATCAGACAAAGCGGGGCTAGAATGTGCCGCTATCGAACGAAAGCCTCACTATGTCCAAGCCGAGCACAGGCGGCATGAAAGCCGTTTTTACCGAAGGGTCCACCATGCGCCATGTTGTTGTTATGACAACAACATCTGCAATTGGTTTGATGTCGATCTTCTTTGTTGATGCGATCACGCTGTTTTATATTTCTCAACTTAATGACGCGGCGCAAACCGCAGCCGTTGGCCGGGCAAGTTATGTGCTTGGATTTGTTATTGGCCTATCCGTTGGCTTTATGATTGGTGCTTCTGCAATGGTTGCACGCTCAATCGGCGCTGGCGACGATGAAGCAGCCCGGTCTTATGCAGGTACGTCTTTATTGTCTGCATTTGCATTTGGAATCATTGTCGCAATCGTTGGTTTTCTGCTCACCGATTGGTTGATGGCGCTACTCAAGGCTGAAGGGCAAGCCCTCGAATACGCACGGACTTATTTGTATATCGTTTTGCCATCCATGCCATTTTTGGGCGTTGGCATGGTCACAATGGGTTTGCTGCGTTCCAAAGGCGATGCGAAACGGTCTATGTATTTGCCCCTTATAGGTGGTGCCCTCACCGCTGCACTTGATCCGATTTTCATTTTTGTATTCGGTTGGGACGTGATCGGCGCCGCCGTTGTGTCCGCAATAATGCGCGTGACCTTTGCGGCTTTGGGTCTGTATTTTGTTATTGGCATTCACAATATGGTTGCAATGCCCACATTGGAACGGTTTGGCAAAGACCTTCGCAACATCCTCAAAATCGCGTTGCCCACCGTGGCGACAAATTTGGCGGCCCCCGTTGGTGCGTTTCTCATCGCCCAAGGTGTTGCGGATTTTGGCGATGCCGCAATTGCGGGTCAATCGGTTGTGGACCGTTTGGTGCCTTTGGCTTTTGGGGTTATCTTTGCCCTTTCAGGTGCGGTCGGCCCTATCATTGGGCAAAACTTTGGCGCATCTAAAATGGGTCGCGTGCGCCAAGCGCTTACAGATGGGGTGATCTTTAATCTGGTTTATGTCTTGATCGCATGGTCGGCATTGTTCTTGGCACAAGATTATGTGGTCAAAACCTACAATGCCTCTGGCGATATGGAATTGGTGATCCGCTTGTTCTGTACAATTATGGCCGGCTCATTCCTGTTCAACGGCTTTTTGTTTGTATCAAATGCAGCATTCAACAATTTGGGCAAACCGCTCTATGCAACAATGTTCAATTGGGCGCGCCAAACACTTGGCGTGGTTCCATTTGTTTATTTCGGCGCACAATGGGCTGGTTTGCCGGGCATCTATTGGGGCATCGCCGCTGGCGCTGTTGTCTTTGGGGTGTTGCCGGTGATCTCGGCTTTTGCCCTGATCAAAAAACTGACCATAGAAAAAGAAGAAGCTTTGGACGCGACACCGGTCGCCACCTAAAAAAAAGCCGAACGCACATGTTTTTGACATGTGGGTTCGGCTATAAGTTTTGGGGGTTAGAAAACGGATGGCTAGCGTTGGCTTGCGCGCTTACGAGCAAGTGACAAACGCCAAATGGCTTGATCGTGACCCACTTCAATCATTTCATGCAGATCAGCTTTATTGAGACCCACATCAGCCAGCTGATGCGCGTCCAAAGCGCTCAATTGACTAAATGTCTTGTGCTGACGATACGAAAGCGCAATGCGCTCTGCGAATAGCGACAGGTTTGTTGCCAGGGTCATCAGCTGTGTCGTGCCGAAGCTGAAGCCTGAACGACGGCTTGTTGAGACAAACGCCATATCAAATCTCCATAGATGTTTTGGGGCGCCTTAAAAACAGGCAAAGATCATTTACACTCATCAACATATTGACAAACTCATCATTCGTCTAACAAATAGAAATCATAAGTACGATCAATTTTGGTGATAACGATGGCAACGCCTTTAGACTTAGATCAATTGCAGACATTTGCAGTAATTGCAGATTGCGGCAGTTTCACTGAAGCGGCAAAGCGGGTGTTCAAGACACAGAGCGCCGTCTCTATGCAAATTAAGCGGCTCGAGGGACGATTGGGCACCAGCCTTTTGATCCGTGAAGGCCGACGCGTAACGGTGACCCATGCAGGGGAAACCCTTTACCACCGCGCGCGACGGATGTTGCAAATCAACGCCGACATTGTGGACCTTTTTTCAAAAGAAGACCTATCGGGGACCATTCACATCGGTATCCCCGATGATTATGCGGTGCGGGTACTGCCATTGTTGCTGTGCTCGTTCCAACAATCTCATCCCAAAATTCAGATCGATGTGAAATGCCAACCATCAGAGGAATTGTTGGTGGGCGTGCGCTCGGGTAAATATGACATGATCATATTTACACAAGGCACCAGCCAAAAATTTGGTGAATTGCTGCGTTCTGAACCGATGCATTGGATGGTGGGGAACGGGTCTGAAGCCCACAAACAGACCCCCTTGCCTATTGCCGCAGGCAGTAAAGATTGCTGTTGGCGTTTGTCTGCAGAAGATGCGCTAAATGATGCGGGCATAGATTACAGGGTCGCCTACACATCTTCAAACGCCACTGCGATCACCAGCGCGGTTAATGCAGGGCTTGCTGTGGGTGTATTGTGTGAGAGCTCAATTACAAAGGACATGCGCGTGCTTGGTGCCGCGGACGGCATGCCACCCCTGCCTGATGCGGATATCGCCATGTTGCGGGCCAGCAATGCCTATGGCGGCATTTACAACGCGCTGGCCGAACACATCAAAGAAAGCTTAGAAACGGTTATTGAAAACGCGGCCTAGAACAGGCTCTCGGTGAAAACTTTGTCGATGTCGCCGCCCCAGGTGGAGCGGTAGGCATCTAGCATGACTTCGGCAGGGCTTTTTTCCAGTTTCAGCGCACGTTCCACCGGGTGCAAGAAGACACTTTCGTCAAATCCTTCCCAGTTGGTTTTTGCCCGTGCAGCAAGACCATTGCGCGAAATCTCAAGCATGTCGCGCGCGATTTCACCTACTTTTCGGCCGGCAATTTCGGCTTGGAATGCCGTTTTTGCAACATCAACGCGCAGCTGGTCACGCTGTTCTGCGGTCCAGTCTTTTACCAAGTCCCATGCAGCATCTAACGAAGACTGATCGTAAAGCACACCAACCCAAAGTGCGGGCATAGCGCAAATACCTTCCCATGGGCCTGAATCAGCGCCCCGCATTTCCAAGAAGCTCTTCAATCGGACTTCTGGGAAAATGGTTGAAAGGTGATCTTCCCAATCCGCCTTTGTTGGCAATTCGCCCGGACGCTGTGGCAGTTTTCCTTCAAGGAAGGCACGGAAGCTTTCACCGGCGCAATTGACGTATTCGCCATCACGGATAACAAAATACATAGGCACATCAAGCGCATAATCGACATAGCGCTCAAAACCCATGCCGTCTTCAAAGGCAAAAGGCAGCATGCCAGTGCGGTCACGATCTGTGTTTTGCCAGATATGGCTGCGGTAGGACAAAAAGCCCGACGGCTTGCCGTCAATAAACGGCGAATTGGCAAAAATCGCGGTTGTGATCGGTTGCAGCGCCAAACTGGTACGAAGCTTCTTCACCATGTCTTGCTCGGAGGCAAAGTCCAAATTGACTTGCACCGTGCAAGACCGAAACATCATTGAAGTGCCCAGAGTGCCCACTTTTTCCATGTAGGGCTTCATAATGCCATAGCGCGATTTGGGCATGGTGGGCATTTCGTCGAGCGACCAAGTGGGCGCAACGCCAAGCCCTAAAAACTCAAGACCCATATCGTCAGTTATGGAGCGCAACATTTTAAGGTGGTTGCCGGTTTCCTGGCACGTCTCATGGATCGTTTCCAGCGGTGCGCCAGAAAGCTCAAGCTGACCGCCCGGTTCAAGCGAAATTGATCCGCCGCCAATAGGATCTTTCAGGCCAATAATATTTCCCTTGTCCAGCAGGGGCGTCCATTTTGTTTGTTCTTGAACGGTCTCAAGAATCGCTTTGATGCCGCGATCACCTTCATATGGTACGGGCAAATGCCTTTTGCGCCCGAACACAAACTTTTCGTGCTCTGTGCCAATGCGCCAATCAGCTTTTGGCTTGGAGCCTTTTGACAAGGCTTCAATCAAATCTGCTTTGGATTCGATCAGTGGGCTGGCGACAGGTGAAGCTGACATGAAAAAGTCCGTACGTTAGTTCGAGCGTCAACCCGAATTTGACCAAAAGTGTCCCCGACCATAGCGGGCAAATTTATAGTTTCAATCCTTTTATCGTAAATCACCGATATTTGATTGGATGATCGCAAGAGCGGCAACGGCTGCGGTGTCGGCGCGCAAAATACGTGGCCCAAGACTAATGGGCACGCAAAACTCTTGATCCAACAATAGTTTGCGCTCATCCGCAGAAAAGCCACCTTCGGGTCCTACCAGCAAAGCAATGGGCTGATCTTTGATTTCCATCAAACTGGGTGCAGCCCCATCAACTGGCGCACCTTCGTCAGCGAACACCAATTTGCGGCCCGCATGTTCTGTTGGCCATTGCTCGATCAGTTTCACCAACGAGACTTGGTCGTGAACTTTTGGCACGCTGAGGATTTCGCACTGCTCGGCGGCTTCAATGACGTTTGCGCGTATTTTATCAATTTTCAACGATCCGACCAGCTGTGTGTGCTGGGTGATCACCGGTTGCAGGTGTCCAACGCCCATTTCAGTTGCTTTTTGCACCATATAATCGAGGCGACCAGATTTTAGCGGTGCGAACATATACCAAAGGTCGGATGTCGGCGTTTGCTTTGCGTGCGCTTGGATCACCGCAATGGTTGACCCTTTGCGATGCGCCTCAGCGATTTCAGCTAGAAATGCACCATCCCGGCCGTTGAAGAGTATGATTTGGTCACCCTCTTTTTTGCGCATAACGTTGAGCAAATAGTTGTTTTGGGCCATGTCGAGTTTAAAGGATTTCCCAACTCGCAGGTCCGCATCAATAAAAAGACGATTTAAGTTCTTGTGATGACGAGGCATAGGGTTCACGCTTGCTTAACAAAAGACCAACGCCTATTAGCGTTCCTAATTGCTGATATAGAAAATGTGATTATGAGTGAACAAAAATCTGACCGCGTTGCTGACGCTGACGTAAAAAACTGGGTGGACCTATTTGCTCCAGCCCCAATGCGCCCCTATTTGCGCATGGCGCGATTGGATCGTCCGATTGGCTATTGGTTGCTGTTTTGGCCTTGTGCGTTTTCTCTTGGCCTTGCCGCCGTTGCTCGTCCGCAAACCGGGTTTTCGTTCTACTATTTAGCGCTATTCTTTGTCGGCGCGGTGGCCATGCGTGGCGCAGGATGTACCTTAAATGACATTATTGACCGCAATATTGACGATAAAGTTGAACGCACCCGCTCCCGCCCTATCCCATCTGGGCAAGTGAGCGTTAAGCAAGCGGTGGTTTTTCTGGTCATTCAATGTTTGATCGGTCTGCTCGTTCTGCTGCAATTCAATGATTTCACCAAACTTTTGGGCATTTCATCGCTGATCCTGGTGGTCATCTATCCGTTTATGAAGCGCATCACCTATTGGCCGCAACTGTTCTTGGGCCTTGCGTTTAATTGGGGTGCATTGATGGGATGGGCCGCTATGTTTGGCACCCTGCACTATCCAGCGCTCTGGCTTTATGCGGGATCGATTTTGTGGACCATAGGATATGATACGATCTATGCGCTGCAAGATCGCGAGGACGATGCGATGATTGGGGTAAAATCCACAGCGCGGTTGTTTGGTAATTATGCGCGAGAAATCACCGGAGCCTTCTACGTGGGCGCATTGATATTGTGGTGGTTCGCTGCAGACGGTGCTGGTGTGGGCAGACTATTTCTTTATGCCGCGTGGACTGTGCCATTGCTTTTGGCGTGGCAAATCGCAACGCTAAAACCGGATCAAGGCTTGAACTGCCTCGTCCGGTTTAAAGCAAATCATTGGGTCGGGCTGGCACTGGCACTTAGTTTATTCATCGAATATAGGTTTTGAATTTGGAGATACAAAACCTCAACCCAAAGTGCTGTAGTTAGTTTAGCCAGAGACCAACCCGAGCTTGCGTTTATTTAGAAAGCGAGGACGACGGTTCGCTTGCGGTGCGAACTGACGACGGTTTGTTTGATTGCCCACAAGCACGCCACCAACATGTTGCGTATAGGGCACCAAATCACCGTTTCCGGCGCGGATGAACAAAGGCAAACAGAGCTTTTTGCCCCAGTTTTGCCACTCAGCAACCACGGCGTGGTTACCTTCTTCTTCAAACACGCGATAATTTAAACCACTGTCCGTGTGAATAAGCTCAATCGCACTGGTGAGCACACCTTCATCTGAAATGGTGGTTGCAACGGCAACACCCACATACTCGGTCACCGGGACTTTGATTTTGATGGGGACGCCGCTTTGGGTCAATGTTTTGCGAACCGTTACGGTTTTCACATCATCTTTAGGTGCGTTGTCATTTGCCGGTCGGAGTGCAGGCAGGTTTTGCCCGTTCTTTCCGTTTAGGATCACTTTGGACCCTTTAACTGTTGTGCCTTGCAGCATGTTCTTGTGCCTTCCTGTTAACTCGAGAGCTGTTTTTAATTTTTCGCTTCTCGTTGTTGAGACCCAAACTACCGAAGAGTTTTCTCAATCCGCTTAAAAAATGCGGTTAAATTTTCGTTGTTTCAAAGAGGGTTAGCAGGTTATGACCGGGTATAACGGCTGATTAACCGAAACGGTATGCTTGCGTCTTATAACAAGGTCAAATATCAGTCTCACCGGGCGTTGTGCCCGCTAAGGAGCCATGGATGTCGCAAGAGAGCGCGCTCGAATTTGAAGATGATTTGGAATTGATCCGTTCTGCAGCTGTGAGCGCTGGGATCATCGCGACAGGTTTTTTTCGTCAAGATGTAAAAACTTGGACAAAAGAAAATGCGTCCCCGGTCTCTGAAGCCGACTTGGCGGTTGACCGTTATCTTAAAGCAACCTTGTGTGCTGAACGCCCCGACTATGGGTGGCTGAGCGAAGAAACAGCCGACGATTTGGATCGAATGAATAAAGATCGAATATTTGTCGTTGATCCAATTGATGGCACGCGCGGCTATTTGCAGGGTGATGACAGTTGGACGGTATGCATTACAGTCGTTGAAAAAGGCAAGCCAGTTGCCGGTGTTGTTTATGCCCCCATCCGCGATGAACTTTATGAAGCCATTGCAAATGGCGGTGCCTATTTGAATGGTGAACCCATTCGCCGACGCGCGCGGTTGGGCAACGCTGGCCCCATTATGCCCGCGCCCGGCGCTGTGCATCGCGAGTTGGAAGCGCGGGGCATTTCTTTTGTGCGTGGTCCAGCAATCCGCTCACTGGCGCTTCGGTTGGTGCAGGTTGCAACGGGTGTTTTAGATATTGCTGTGTCGCGGCGTGGGGCGCAAGATTGGGACATTGCTTCTGCCAGCTTGATCCTACAGGAGTGCGGCATAAGCCTTGAAGATGTGTGTTGCGGCCCTCCGACCTTTAATAAGGAAGAAATTCGCCATGGTGCTATTGCGGCAATGCTTGAGGACAGTCTAAAAGACGACATCCATGAGGTGCTGCGAAACATTTATGGATGTCCAATAGACAACTAGCTTTTAAGTGAAGTGGGAACTTTATGAGCGAAGACAAAAAACAGCTTCTACATCTGGTCATCGGTGGCGAGCTTGAAGACCTTGATGATATTACATTCCGTAATCTTGATGAAGTCGATATTGTTGGGATTTATCCAAACTATGAAACGGCTGCTGCCGCTTGGAAACAAAAAGCCCAAATGACCGTCGACAATGCACATATGCGCTATTTTGTTGTGCATATGCACCGTCTGCTTGATCCGGGCAAAAAATAGATCGATGAACACTGAATTGAGCCAACCTGAAAAATCGGGCTTTTTACAAAGCGCTGGGTTCCGACGCTTTTTGGGTTGGCACGTTCTTGGCGGTTATCTGCGGTTCACCTCCGCCTCGTCAAAATTTATCTATGATCCGCCAAATGCGCACGACATTTCTGCTGATTTGATGCCAGCGATTTTTTGTTGCTGGCACGGGCAAGGCATGCTGGGCATGAAATTGGTGCCTGTTGCCAAGCAGCTTTCTATCCTCACATCACGACATCCAGATGGGCAAATTGTTGCTGCTGCGGCTGAAAGCTTTGGTTGCTCCACCGTCAATGGGTCTGGCGCTAGCTTTAAGCAGGATGAGGGAACAGGCGGCATGGCTGCAATGCGCGAAATGTTGCGTGAGATGAAGCGCGGTCAATCGATCGGCGTCACCGCAGATATCCCCCCAATTCCGGGCCGCAATGTGAGCGATGGTATAGCACTGTTGGCGCGTTTTTCTGGTCGCCCGATTATTCCCTATGCAGTTTCCAGTTCGCGGCGCTCTGTTTTGGAAAATGTTTGGGACAAAATGCAAATCAATCATCCATTTTCGCGGATATCGGCCTGCATTGACGAACCAATTTGGGTACCCAAGACGGCAAAAGACCTAGAACCCTATTCAAAAGAGTTGGCGATGAAGCTTGATCGCACCACGGCGCGGGCTTTTGAGTTGGCGGACCAAAAGTCCTAAGCACCAGCCCCAGAGATAATGCGCACAGCAGCGTCTAGCGCGCCGGGTGGTCCAATCCGATCGATACCGATTTTGCCGCGCCGTTCCGCTTCTTTTGCGTCTTTAAGCAATGGCTCGAGTTTGTTGGCGATTTGACTGGCGTCCAATGGCGACGAAACGCGACACTCTCCCATTAGTCTTTCGTTGCGGCGCACACGTTGTGGGCGGGCATCATCATGCACCAATGCAACAACCGGCACACCAAGTCCCGCGCTTTGAAAAACAGCCGTGCCTGCCTGCCCAACAATTGCGCGTGAACGCTTGGCAAGTGTTCCAATGCCTTTGTCGAAAAAATGAATTTCGGTTTGGTCAAATGAGGCTGAGATGGCCAGATGTTGGCCACCAATCAAGTTTTGCTCGATAAGATTGCGCAAACCCGCCTTTTGAATGAGTGTTGCTATATCGACGTTTTGCGCCACCGGTACCAGAACCACCATCGGGTAACGCTGGGATAGCCGATTGATCGCATCCATTTCTATGGCAAAAACCTCTGCGGCTTGTTCGCGACTGCCGGGCAAAAGTGTCACGGCTATTTTTTCGCCAATCAGCGGCGCAATATCAAAGTCCAGTTCAGGCACGGTGTCCATCATCAAATTTCCGGCAAATCCCGCGTCGATATTCATCGCCCGCAACGAGCCAGCCAATATATCATCACGGCACAGCACTTTGCGCGTACAACGTTTTAGGGCTTGCTTCTCCGCCGCTGAATATTGACGTGCATAACCCGAATTATAGACATCGATATGGAGGTCGACCTGCTGACCGCCCGCCACGCTGAGCAGCGGTCCAACAATATCACCAACGGTGACCACTTTGTCCCAACGGCCACGATTGTTACGCAAGAAATTGATGTGTTTCATCGCAGTGAAGGCAAGACCGTTTTGAAAGTCTTTCAGAAGTGATCCCACTTTGCGATGACCTTCACTGGCCAAGCTTCCGCGCGGACCAACAGTTTCGCAAACGCCTTCATATGACTTGCCAGCACCTACCGTTGGCAGCGCTTCAACAAGATCAACATGTTTTGAAAGTTCACGTGCAAACATGGCGGCCATTGCGTCTTCGCCATAACCGTTTGAGATAACCAATACACGCATGTTTGCGACCCGACTACTTGGTGATGGCTTTCATCGAAGCCATGGCGTCGATATAGGGCTCTTGCTTGTCGACGCTCCAATAGGTGAGTTCTTCAAGCGGGATTTTTTGGCCCGTCACCGCACAGGTCACATAGTGACCGGGCTCAACGACGGCAATGTCGGCGTCTAAATAGCGCAGTTTTGCTTCGCGTTGGCCAAAACTGGGTTCAAATATATTCATCTTATCCTCTTAGCTGCGCCCACATATAAGAGAGTGCGAACAAAAAATCAAAACAAGCTTTCTTGTCCGTCGTTTGTTTTTTTCGCTTCAGGCTTTGGCACCTTCTTTGGTTTTGGCGTCGGCGCATCCGCGATCACCGCCCCAAGGTCACCATCATGCATACGCAATGTTACACCTTCACCCTTTTTCAACGCCCCTGCTGAACGCGCCACTTGCCCGCTTGCATCCAAAACCAATGCGTAGCCGCGGCTCAACACACCTTTGTAGCTGAAGGAATTCAGCAGTTTGGATTGTGTGTCCAGCACCGCTTTGCGTTTATCAAGCAAACGTTGAAATGCAGGATCCATCGATTTGCTCAATGGCTCCAACTTTAAACGGGCACGGCTGGTTGGTTGTTTCAGCCCCTGATCCAAGCGCCCACCCAAAGTGGTCAAACGTTCGCGCAGGTTTTGGTTTTTCTGCTCGAGTGCATTGGCGGATACACGCGGCGCTAATGCGCCCAGCTTTGCGCGCTTTTGCTGAATAAACTGGGTGAGTGCATTGCCCAAACGCAACGTCGCCAAGTCTTGTCGCTGGCGGGCGGTTGCTGTGAGGTCTTGCGGCTTTGGCATAGATGCGGTGATCGCGCGCATCCGGTCCTTGAAGTTTGAAAGCGTGCGCAATTGGGCGTTGCGAGTTCGTGAGCCAAGGTCCTCAACATAGGCGACCAATTCTGCTTTTACCGGCACAGCCATTTCAGCAGCCCCAGTTGGGGTTGGTGCTCGTTTGTCGGATGCGTAATCGATCAGGGTGATATCGGTTTCGTGGCCCACCGCTGAAATCAACGGAATTCTGGAGGCGGCAGCCGCACGCACCACCACTTCGTCGTTGAAGCCCCAAAGGTCTTCAATTGACCCGCCTCCACGCGCGACAATCAACAGATCCGGTCGTTTGATCGGGCCACCGGGTTGAATGGCATTGAACCCATCAATGGCGCGGGAAACTTCAGCCCCGCAAGTATCGCCCTGCACACGCACAGGCCACACGATCACATGGGTTGGAAATCGGTCATCCAAACGGTGTAAAATATCGCGGATTACCGCGCCGGTTGGCGATGTGATCACACCAATGGTTTGAGGTAAGTAGGGTAATTCTTGTTTCCGGTCAGCGTCAAACAAACCTTCGGCCATCAGTTGCTTACGGCGCTTTTCCAACAGCGCCATTAGCGCGCCAGCGCCTGCAGGTTCGATATGCTCGATGACAATTTGATATTTGGAAGACCCTGGGAAAGTGGTCAATTTGCCGGTGGCAATAACCTCCATCCCCTCTTCGGGTTTGACCGCTAGTTTTGAAAAAACGCCGCGCCAGATCACGGCGTCCATGCGGGCTTTTTCGTCTTTAAGCGCAAAATAGGCGTGGCCCGACGAATGGGGCCCGCGATAGCCGGTAATTTCGCCGCGTACCCGCACGTGGCCAAATTTGTCCTCAACCGTCTTTTTGATCGATTGAGAGATTTCGGTGACGGTAAATTCGTGGGCGTTTGATTTCAATTCTTCCATAATTGAACTGGTGCCTTGGATAATTGGTTCAGTCAAGGGTGACGCGCTGCCATCAACATGATATGGGAGCGCCAACGGGCAACATTCACAGATATCTGGACACATATTATGAACATTTTGCTGATTGGTTCTGGCGGTCGCGAACACGCTTTGGCATGGGCGATTGCTAAGTCGAAACACACAGACACACTATTCATTGCGCCGGGGAATGCGGGCATGGAAGAATGTGGCAAGATTGTTGATTTGGACGTGGATGACCACGCAGCTGTTGCCGAGTTTTGCGCCGACGAAAACGTACAATTTGTGGTGATTGGTCCAGAACAACCTCTTGTTGATGGCATGGCGGATGTGTTGCGCGAATGCGGGTTGAAAGTGTTCGGCCCGTCCCAAGTTGCCGCCCAGCTTGAAGGGTCAAAGCATTTCACCCATCAATTGTGCGATGAAATGAATGTGCCAGCCGCCAAATACAAACAGTTTGACGCGCTAGAGCCTGCACTTGCCTATTTGGCAGACCAAGGTGCGCCAATTGTGATTAAGGCCGATGGTTTGGCCGCGGGTAAAGGCGTTACAGTTGCCGAAACTCTTGAACAAGCGGAAGCGGCGCTGCGCGATTGTTTTGATGGTTCTTTTGGAGATGCTGGCGCTTCAGTTGTTATTGAAGAATGCATGGTCGGCGAGGAAGCTTCCTTGTTTGCGCTCAGCGATGGAAAAGACATTGTTTTGTTGCCTTCGGCCCAGGACCATAAACGCGCGTTTGATGGCGATAAGGGACCAAACACAGGCGGCATGGGCGCCTATTCCCCCGCGCCTGTTATGACCGCTGAAATGCTCGAGCGTGCGCGCAAAGAAATTATTGAGCCCAGCATTAAGGGCATGGCGGCGCGTGGCACGCCTTTTACTGGCGTTTTATTCATCGGGTTGATGATTACAGCCGAGGGGCCAAAGCTGATCGAATATAATGTGCGCTTTGGTGACCCTGAATGCCAAGTGCTTATGATGCGCCTGAAATCTGACATTGTTGAACTTTTGACAGCTTGTGCCGATGGCACGCTTGGTGAAGAAACACCTGAGTTTGACGACGCGGTTGCCCTGACCGTTGTGATGGCGGCGAACGGCTATCCCGGCTCATATAAAAAGGGCACACAAATCAAAGGGCTCGATGCCATTGATGGCGATAATGTCAAAATCTTCCATGCGGGCACCAAACGCGACGGCGACAAATTGCTTTCAAACGGTGGCCGTGTATTGAACGTCACGGCCAAGGGCGCAACTGTGCAAGAAGCCCGTGACCGCGCCTATGCGGCAATTGATCAGATCGATTGGCCTGAAGGTTTTTGTCGCACAGACATTGCGTGGCGCGCCATTGAACGCGGGTAAATCACCTTTCAGTTTTCTGCCTTCCATTTGGCCCGCCCTCACCCGGCGTGCCTTTTGTATGAGGGAGCACTTTCAATTCTCCACCGATTGAGGTTTACTCGTTAGGTTGCATTAAATGAACGTCTGTTCATTTGCTTGGGGAGGAAAGTGACAATGCTGAAAAACCGGGGTGACGTGCGCTCAACGCGCGAGGGGTTTAAGTGGGAAATCCCTGAGCATTATAATATTGGCGTTGATATTTGTGATCGGATCGCGGCCCAAAACCCCAACAATTTGGCCATCATTGACATTGCACAAGACAAAAGCGTTCAGAACCACACCTTTGGTCAATTACGCGATTTTTCCAATCAGCTCGCACACGTGTTGGATCGCAACGTGCAATTGGGTGACCGCATTGCAGTTTTGCTGCCGCAGAGTTTTGAAACCGCTGCAGCCCATATTGCCATCACAAAAATTGGCGCGGTTTCGCTGCCACTGTTCACTTTGTTTGGGCCTGAAGCGCTGTTGCACAGAATGAGCGATTCTGGTGCTAAGGTCATCATTACAAATGCCGCTGGCGTGGCAATGATTGCGCAAATCCGGCAAGAACTTCCAGCACTTGAACAGGTGTTTTGCGTCGATGGGCCAATTGAAGACGCAATTGATCTACATGCCGTGTGCGCTGAACAATCAACCCATTTCACTCCGATCAATACCAAAGCAGAAGACCCCGCAATTCTGATCTACACTTCTGGCACCACAGGCAACCCCAAAGGGGCACTGCATGCACATCGGGTGCTGCTTGGCCATTTGCCGGGTGTTGAAATGAGCCACAATTTTTTACCCCAACCAGACGACCTGATTTGGACCCCGGCCGATTGGGCTTGGATTGGTGGTTTGCTTGATGTTTTGATGCCTGCCTTACACCACGGCATTCCCGTGATTGCCCGGCGATTTGAAAAATTTAGCGCCAGCGCGGCGTTTGAATTGATGCAAGAATTCAACGTGCGCAATGCATTTTTGCCGCCCACCGCGCTTAAGATGATGCGGCAAGACCCAAACGCTGAAAGCTGGAACCTCAAGCTTCGCTCGGTGGCCAGCGGCGGCGAAACCTTGGGCAAGGAACTGATTGAATGGGGTGAGAAGGTATTTGGCACGACGATCAATGAGTTTTATGGCCAAACCGAATGCAACATGATCGTATCTTCATGTGCGGCGCTCGCACCTGCGGAACCTGGTGTCATGGGCTTTGCGGTCCCCGGCCATACGGTTGAAGTCATAGATGAAGAGACACTGACCTTTTCAGGCGTTGGGGAAGAAGGCAGCATTGCAGCCAAAGCACCTGATCCAGTTATGTTTTTGGAGTATTTGAACAACCCAGCCGCCACGGCAAAAAAATTCGTCGAAATTGATGGCACAAAATGGCTAATAACGGGCGACAAAGGCCAAAAAACGAAAAGCGGGCGCATTCGATTTGTGGGGCGCGATGATGATGTGATCAGCTCTTCGGGTTATCGCATTGGCCCGGCGGAAATCGAAGACTGTTTGCTCACCCATCCGGCTGTCAAAATGGCAGGCGTTGTGGGCAAGCCCGACGAGGTGCGTGGCTCAATTGTGGCGGCCTATATTGAATTGGCGGACGGATATGAAGCACACGACGCGCTTGCCGATGAAATTGCGACCCACGTAAAAAACCGCCTCGCGGCCTATGAATATCCGCGTGTTATCCGCTTTATCAACGACATGCCGATGACCACCTCTGGCAAAATCATCCGCGCTGAGCTGCGAGACCGTATTGAGAAGGAAACCGCCAATGCCTAGCGAAACGAGCATTTTGTTGGAACACCGTGGCGCGGTGGCATTTGTCAAGCTTAACCGCCCTGAGCAACGCAATGCGTTTGATGCGCCAATGTGCGCGCAGATGCGCCAAACCATTGACCAAATCGAAGCAGATCCTTCTGTTTTGTGTACAGTGTTGCAAGCCAATGGCCTTGCATTTTGTGCTGGAATGGACTTGAAGGCCTTTCTAGCCGGAGACGCAGATCGCATCCTGTTTGGCGAATATGGTTTTGCCGGTTTTGTTAAACGCAAGCGCACCAAACCCGTGATCGCAGCCATAGACGGGGCAGCGCTGGCTGGTGGTTTTGAATTGATGCTGGCCTGCGACATGGTAATTGCCGGCCAAAGTGCCAAATTTGGCCTACCCGAAAGCAAATTGGGCTTGGTCGCTGCCGGCGGCGGTGCGATCCGATTAGGTCAACGTGTGCCAAAAGTAATCGCCAACGAGATTTTGCTCACCGGCCGCATGTTTGGCGCGGATGAGGCTTTGCAGTGGGGTTTGGTCAATCAAGTTGTGCCGGATGGCAATGCCTTGGCTGCTGCGATGGAATTGGCCGAGCAAATCGCCAACAATGCCCCCTTGTCGCTTAAGGCAAGCTTGGCGCTATCTGATCTGGCAACCAGTCAAATTGAACCCGCGCTTTGGGAAGAAAACGACAGGCAAATGGAGCTGATCAGCACCACCCGTGATGCACAAGAAGGTCCCGCAGCTTTCGTCGAAAAGCGCGCGCCAGTTTGGGGTGGTCGATAGCAAATCTTTTGCGCGGCTTCAGTCCTTATTAAAGGCAGCCGACCAATGGTGATGTTGCAAATCAGAAAGCGGTCGAAACAGCAATTCATTGCTGGAATTCGTGACCGCCACAAGAACATTTACGCCCCAAAACCGCAGCCGTTCTTGGCATACGCCACAGGGTGACAATATTGTAAATGGAGCGTCTTCGCTTTCTCTGAACACACATAGGCTGTGTGTTACGGGCACATCTTGCTTGTGCGCTTCAAGGAACCCGCCAAGTTCCATGCAAACAGACAGTACATCTAACTCGGTATCTGGAGAAACACTTGTTATAATTTCCCCGGTTTCCAAGCGTACCGCCGCTGCACCGCCCCAGCCTTTAGGATAGCGACGTTCAATGAGACTGACCGCTGCAGCGTAAATCTCTTTTTCAAGGTTTGGATTCTGCATTGGGGCAACCGTAACCTTTTTTAACAATCCACTTTCACATCAATTGCTATACTAAAAGACTAACCCGTCTCATCAAGCAACCGCACAATCGCAGCCCGCGACATTTGGGTGAGCTGAACCTTGTCTTTGTTTCGATAATAGGCGTAGGCAATAACCGCGTTGTGCAGCGCCCAACCGCGACCGCACCGCCATTCGTCTTCGCCAGTTTTCAGGGTCCGTTTGAATATTTGGCGGGCTTCACCGTCAAAGAGCCACCATGCAGGCGGCAAATCGGCGGCGGGATCTCCCACAGCACACAGACCGAAATCTACAATGCCTGCTAATGCCCCATTTTGGGTGATTAGGTTGCCTGCGTGCAAATCACCATGCAGCCAGCGCGGCGGCGCATTGTGAAGTTTTACGCAAAGAGCATCTTCCCAGATGTTTAAAAGCCCTTTGGCATCAAACTCATCGGCAATCTCAAGAATTGATTTTCGTGTCGCTGGGTCTGTGTCAAGCAACGGCACGCCCCGCCTGTGGTCTGATTTCTCACTCAAGTAGTCTTTGTCGGTTTTGTTGGCCCTCAACTCGAGTATGAAATGGGACAAGCGTTCAGCGGCAACCAACGGTGAGTGCGGCGGAACAGTGAAATAATCTTCGCCCTCCATCCAGGAATAAACTGCAACAGGAACACCGCATTCTGTCTTTTTTGAATATTCACAAACCTTGGGCACAGCCAACTGCCTAAGTTTGAGTTGCCTCAAAATCAAGATTTCCCTTTGCAAGGCCTTCGCCGCATATTCGTGCAGTGGCACCCGCACCACATGACTTTTGCCAAGTCGATACATTGCATTGTCTGTGCCGCCCGAAGCGATTTGCTTCAGCTTAAATGGAGAATATTTTGGCCACATACTTGCAACGGCATTTTTGATCCCCACCTCATCAAATGTAGCGACAAAAGCAATGCTTAAACTCAACTCTTTTCACCAATTGTTGCGTTGAATAAAACATTGTTTGTAACCAAGATACGTCCAATGGTGGTTGCAAAATTGCTGCACTTCGTAAAATTGTTAACCTCAGTGTGATAGGCTTTTAAGCAGTAAAGTAGAGTTAGGTGGCGAATATGACGACCTTGTACGGTCCTCGAATTGGCGTCGCCCTTGGTGGTGGCGCAGCACGCGGTTTAGCCCATATTTCCATTATCGAAGCGATGGACGAAATGGGGCTCAAACCAAGCCTTATTGCAGGTACTTCTATTGGCGCCTATATCGGTGCTGGTTGGGCGTCTGGCATGCAGGGACGTGATATCCGTGAACATGCTTTGGACGTTTTGGGCAGTATGCGCGCCCTGAGTTCTAGGCTTTGGCGCACACAAGTCTATGACATTCGCGAAATGTTTCAGGACGGCATTTCAATGCAGTTTGACGCATTGCGCGTTCTTGGGGCCTTTTCGCCGCAGCCTTTTCCGCGCCGTTTCCGGCAATTGCAAATTCCCTTAAGGGTGATCGCCACTGACTATCGGTCGTGGCACCCGGCTGTTTTTCACAAAGGTCGCCTGGATTGGGCGCTTGCCGGCTCCATTGCCATTCCAAGCCTTTTCAAGCCGGTCATTCACGAAGACCGATTGTTGGTGGATGGTGGGGTTGTGAACCCGCTGCCGTTGGATCACGCGAGCCAAGGCATGGACATTGTCATCGGGGTGGATGTGAACGGTGATCCGGTTTTAACCGACCCCAGCTTTACACCGGCAACCATTGATATTGGCATGGGCGCTGCTCAAATCATGATGCATGCCCTCACCGCCCAAATTTTGGGCGCTTATCCGCCCGACATCTATGTGAAGCCAAACGTGCGCGATTTTGGCGCCTATGAATTTTGGCGCGTGCGCGAAATCTTAGAAGCTGGCGATGCGGTGAAAGACCAATTCAAGTATAAATTGGCCGAAAAGATGGATCGGTTTATCGTCGATCAAGGAAAAACTGCTGAAGCAGTTTAGCGCTTTCACGTTCATTTAGCCCTGCAATTACTTCAGGTTGATGGTGGCATGTGGGTTGGTTGAAAAACCGAACCCCATTGTCCACCGCCCCACCCTTTGGATCATCCGCCCCATAATAAACACGGCGCAATTTGGCGTGTGCAATAGCACCAGCGCACATGGTGCAAGGCTCTAGCGTTACGTATAAATCGCATTGGGCGAGCCTGCCGGTACCCACAAGCGCCAATGCTTGTTTGATCGCCAGCATTTCAGCGTGGGCTGTTGGGTCGTTCAAGGCTTTCATTTGGTTGGCGACTTTTACAATCACTTCCCCATCATGCACCACAACAGCGCCCACGGGCACTTCGCCATTGTTGGCTGCTGATTGCGCCAATTGCAGCGCTTGTTGCATGGGGGTGAGCTTACTATTTGTCGTCATCACATCACTTTGCTTGTTGATGAAGCTTTGCCATAAGCACGCCAAAGATGCAAAGCCTGTTCGTTGGCGCTAGGCTAACGGCAATAGGAGAATCACATTCATGCGCATTCGGCAATTGCCCGACGATCTGGTGAACAAAATCGCCGCTGGCGAGGTTATTGAACGCCCGGCGAGCATCGTCAAAGAATTGGTGGAAAACGCGCTCGACGCGGGGAGCACCCGCATTGTGGTGACCACCAGCGCGGGTGGCAAAAGCTTAATCCGCATTGAAGACAATGGCTTTGGCATGGGCGAAGATGATTTGCGCCTCAGCGTCTCGCGCCATGCAACGTCTAAGTTGAAAGACGATGAGTTAGACGACATTCAAACACTTGGCTTTCGTGGCGAAGCTTTGGCGTCAATCAGTGCGGTCGCTGAACTGACTATAGCAACCCGCGCCACGAACGAAGAACTTGGCCTGAAATTGAGCTTTGAGGGTCCTCGCATCGTAATTTCCCCCAACCCGATGCCGCATGGCACGGTAGTTGAGGTACAAAGCCTTTTTAAGAATGTGCCGGCGCGCTTGAAGTTCCTCAAATCTGACCGCGCTGAAGCAAATGCCATCACCGATGTGATGCGGCGCTTAGCAATGTCGGAACCGCATGTGCAATTTGTGCTGCAAGGCTCTGATCGGCAAACCACCAATTGGCCTGCGCAGACGGGCGAAAATGCCGCCAAGAACCGCCTTGGGCAAATTATGGGCAATGATTTTGCCATCAATGCGGTGCCGATTGATTATCACCGAGGCCCCGTGCACGTAACGGGCATGGCGGCGCTGCCAACTTACACAAAGGCCAATTCGCTAGCGCAATTCTATTTCGTCAATGGCCGTCCTGTGCGCGACAAAGTTTTGATTGGCGGTGTGCGCGGTGCTTATGCTGACTTTTTGCACCGAGATCGTTTTCCAGTGGTGGCGCTGTTTATCAATATGCCTTCGGCTGATTTGGACGTGAATGTACACCCGGCAAAGTCTGAGGTGCGGTTTCGCGACCCCGGTTTCATTCGCGCGGCGGTGATCCGTGGCTTGATGAACGCCTTAGACGAAGCGGGCTTTCGCGCCTCAAAAACCGTTTCAGATGCAACTCTTGCGGCATTTCAGCCCGGTGTTGCTGGGCAATCCGCTTCTTCTGGTTTTCCACCTCCCCCTTCTTATGGGATGAGCGAAACGGGGCAGCCTTCGATTGATCCGGAAGTCAATCGCACCATGCAATATCAAGGTGATTATGGCTATCGCCCCTCGGTCCTTTCGCCGCACATGCCGCGCATGGATGGATTAAACACCCCAAGCGCACGGATGGAAGATTTGGACAGCGCGGACATAGCTGCTGCCCAGGACATGATGAGCGACGAGCACCCCTTGGGCGTTGCCCGCGCGCAATTGTTTGAGAACTACATTGTTGCCCAATCCAGAGACAATTTGATTGTTGTGGATCAGCACGCGGCGCACGAACGACTTGTCTATGAACGGTTCAAGACAGAATTGAACAATGGTCCCGTGCCCGCGCAAAAGCACCTGATCCCGGTGGTTATTGATTTGCCTGAAGAAGATTGCGCACGCCTAGAAGATGCTTCCGAAGCGCTTTTACACGTTGGGCTTGGCCTTGAACGGTTCGGCCCCGCAGCTGTTGCGGTTTATGAAACCCCGGCCCTTTTGGGCAATTCTGACGTGCATAAGCTGATCAATGACGTCGCCGATCAGCTGGCTGAATGGGACAATATTTCCATTGTTATGGAACGCTTAGAAGAAATCGCCGCCCGCATGGCCTGCCACGGCTCCGTGCGCTCTGGCCGCCGCCTACGGGCCGAAGAGATGAACAAGCTTTTGCGCGAAATGGAAGCCACCCCGCACTCGGGCCAATGTATCCACGGTCGTCCCACCTATGTACAGTTGAGTAAGGTGGATATTGAGAAATTGTTTGGGCGGCGGTAGGAAACATCAAACGATCAGATCCCACCTATCTCTAAACTCTTTGATTTCTTCAAAAACTGGCGACACTGGAAAAGAAGTAGACCGAACTTCTCCGTCTCGTTTTAGGGTTTTTGCCCAGCTACTTGCCAATTCTCTAGCAATACTCTCGGCAACTTTAATTGGGAATACGTGAAATTTGGGCGCATCAACGCTCGTCACCATTACTAGGAAATCAGCCAAAATGGGCCCAGGCTTCGAATTGAAGAATGGCACATCATCTTCAAGAAATCTCTTTGCATACCCAAAACTGCCTCGATTGGGTTGCGACGAGTTCATTTTCACTTGAATCACAGCTTTGGTGTGGTCGCGAATGCCGATTAAGTCACCGTTCATCGCTTTAGTGCTACCGTCCAGCCTTTCAACGTGAAAACCTTCTTTTGTGAGTTCCAATTCAACTAAGAGCTCACCAATTTTGCCAGAACTTGCTCTTGCGTCCAAATCCTCAACTCCAAATTATGTTACTGCTAAACCGCTTCCAAGAACGTTTCAGCCGTCGTCAGATCAACAGACACCAAATTCGAAATACCGCGTTCTGCCATGGTGACGCCGAACAGGCGGTCCATGCGGGCCATGGTGATGGGGTTGTGGGTGATGACCACGAAACGGGTTTCGGTTTTTTCGCGCATTGAATCGAGCAAGTTGCAGAAACGCTCAACGTTCGCATCGTCCAATGGCGCATCAACTTCGTCGAGTACGCAGATCGGCGCGGGGTTGGTGAGGAACACCGCAAAGATTAGCGACATGGCGGTCAGCGCTTGTTCGCCGCCCGAAAGTAGCGTCATGGTTTGTGGTTTTTTGCCCGGAGGGCGAGCGATGATTTCAAGCCCGGCTTCCAGCGGGTCATCGCTTTCAACAAAGGTCAGCTCGGCTGTGCCGCCACCAAAAAGTTGGGTAAATAGTTCGGTGAAATGGGCGTTTACTTTATGGAATGCCTCGGTAAGCCGCGCACGGCCTTCGCGATTGAGGTTGGAAATACCGGTTCGCAATTTGGCAATGGCAGCGATAAGGTCTCCCCGGTCGGCCACCATGGTATCTAGCTTTTCTTGGGTTTCCGTCGCTTCTTGCTCTGCCCGCAAGTTGACGCCACCCAATCGTTCACGCTCACGCTTCAAGCGATCCAATTTGGCTTCAGTTGCGCTTTCCGTTGGCAACTGATGTTCTGGCTTGATGCCTGCGATTTCAGCTGTGCGATTTGCGCTAACGTTAAGAGATTCAACCACATTTTGCTCGACCTGCAAACGTTGTTGCCCAAGCGATTTCAAGCGTTCTTCGATGCGAGCGATTTCTTCTCGCACTTTGGATAAGGCGGCAATGGCGTCCCGTGCGTCGCGGTCCTGTTCGCGGTGCATTTGCTCGGCCTTGGCCACCGCGTCTGCTGCCCGTTTGCGGTCCTGCTCGGCATCTTCAATTTTATCTTCTAACGTGCGACGCTGATTGGCGAATTCGTCCGGTGCGCTGTTCAACTCCTCGAGTTGAGTTTCAATTTCTTGCTGGCGAGAAACAAGCGAAGCCAAATGGCTTTGTGCATCAGTGAGCCGTTTTTGCCACGATCCCCGCTCGGTTTCGATACGCGCCAAACGCTGCTCGCGCATCCGCGCCGCATTTTCAAACCCTGCAAGGCGCAGTCTTGCCTGATCTGCTTGTTCGCGCAGTCGAGAAAGGTTCATATTCTCGGCTTCAATTGCCCGGGCCAAATCCTGATCATCCTCGATAACACTCAGGGCGTTTTCAGCGTCTTTGACCACCGCCACCATTTCATCACGGCTTGATTTGAGGCGCACATTTGCTTCTTCCAGCGCACTGCGGCGGGACGTGAGGTCCACAAGGCCCTTTTGTGCGGCTTCTACAGCGGCCTGAGCGGCGCTGATGGCGCGTTGGGCATCTTTGTAGATATCGCGTCGCTGGCGCTCCTGCTCGCGGCTGGCCGCCAATTGCTCGGATTTTGCCTGTACGTTGGTGCGCGCCGTTGAAAGCTTTTTCCCAAAGGATTGACGTTCTGCATCAATCTCCGCCAAACGGTTGCGCTGTGCGAGCCGCTGTGCGGCGGCTGTAGGCGCGTCACCACGCGCCACAAACCCATCCCAACGCCAAAGGTCACCTTCACGCGTGACCAATGTTTGACCGGGCTTGAGCGCTTTCATCAGAAGCTCGCCGTCAGACTTTTCGATAACGCCGATTTGGTTCAAGCGACGGGTCAATAAAGCCGGGCCGCGCACAAATTGGCTCAATGGGTCTGCGCCGGCTGGCAGGGCAGCATCGGCGCTGTCATCTCCGGGCTGGGACCAGAACAAGGGGGCCGCTTCATCTGAAGAGGCGTCTAGATCATCCCCTATTGCAGCGCCAAGGGCGGTTTCAAACCCGGCTTCAACTTCCAACGCATCAACAATTGATGGCCACAAAGACTGGTCATGCAGCTCCAGCATCTTGGAGATCGCTTGGGCTTCTGCATCAAGTTTGGTGATTTCAGATTCAATTGCGGTTAGTGTTGGTCGCGCTTCGTGCAAGTCTTGCTCGGCTTGCCGCGTCGCCGCTTCGGCTTTGTCGGCATCTGCTTCAGCGCGCTCAGCCTCTGTGCGCGCATTTGCTAGTGCGTCTTGGCGCGCCTGCAATGTCTTATCTTCAGACAGGGCTTTGATGATCTTTTGCGCTTCATCCGCTACATCTGCGAGCTGCTGATTAAGCTTATCTAGGCGCGCTTTTGCGTCGTCCAATGTGCGTTGGGTTGAGGATTTGTGGGCGCGCAGTTCGCTCAACTTGTCGGCTTTGGCCCGCAATGCAATTTCGGCTTCAGACACAGTTTGTTTGGTGCGTTCTGCATCTTGGAGGGCTTGCACATTGTCTGCCGCAGCATTGGCCGCATCGCTGTTCAACTGTTTTTCTTCGTCAGCCAAATTCGCCACCAATTCGCGACTTTCGCTGATCAAGTCCGTATCCCGCGCCGCGTCAACTTTGACCTGCACCAAGCGACCTTCTAATTCGGTTTTGCGTTGATTGGCGCGTTTGGCGTCTTCTTCGAGTTGGGTCAGTGCAATCTTGAAGCGTTGCAATACCGCGCCAGCTTCCGCTTCTGCCAAGCGCAAGGGCTGTAATTGCTCATCAGATGCCTCAAGCCGTTTTTTGGCCGCAAGATCCAAATGGGTTGCATCAGCCAACAAATTGACCAAACGCGCATGTTCGGCTTGCGTTTCTTTTTCTTTCACCTTCACGGCAACCCAACGCAAATGCAGCAAGGTCGCTTCGGCTTTGCGGATATCGCCTGAAATATTGCGATAACGGGTGGCTTGGCGGGCCTGACGCTTTAAATTTTCAAGTTGACCATCAACCGCGGCAATGATGTCGTCAACACGTTCAAGATTCGTTTCAGCGGCCCTTAGGCGCAATTCAGCTTCGTGGCGGCGGGAATGAAGTCCTGAAATGCCTGCCGCCTCTTCCAGGATCAATCTACGTTGCTTGGGTTTGGCAGATATTAATTCGCCGATTTGGCCCTGGCGCACCATTGCAGGAGATCGGGCACCGGTGGAGGCATCGGCAAACAAAAGCTGCACATCTCGGGCGCGCACTTCTTTGCCATTGACGCGATAAACGGAGCCATGTTCGCGCTCAATGCGGCGGGTGACTTCAAGTTCATCTTCGTGGTTTAGCGCCGCAGGGGCCGTGCGGTCTTTATTGTCGAGGAAAAGGGTGACTTCGGCGCTGTTGCGCGCAGGGCGATTGGTGTTGCCGGAAAAAATTACATCGTCCATGCCAGACGCGCGCATGTTTTTATAGGAGCTTTCCCCCATCACCCAGCGCATGGCTTCAACAAGGTTGGATTTTCCACACCCATTTGGTCCCACAATTCCAGTGAGACCCGGTTCTAGATATAAATCAGTGGAATCGGTGAATGATTTGAAGCCAGTGAGCCGCAGGCGCGAAAATTTCATCGCGCCCCCCGTTTCGGGCAGCGATGAACGCTATAGCAGCGGTTCGATCTCTTTGGCGAATTCTTCAACCGATATAACTCCAGCCAGCTTCTTGCCGTTCACATAAAACGTTGGTGTCGCTTCCAAGCCAAATTCTTCCAAAGCTTGATTACGAGTCTTCTCTAATCCTTTGAAAAGCTCTTGGTTTGTCAAGCAAGCTTCGAATGTTTCCTGTGTAAATCCGTTATTTATTGCCACTTGGGCCATTTGGGCCTTCGGATTGTCACTTACTGCCCAAGAACGCATGGTTTCAAAATAGGCACTCGTGAGTTTGTAATAGTCGGCTGCTGGTTCGTCACATGCGGCCACCATGAACACAACAGCATCCAAAATCGAACGGCTGAACGGGCGCATTACAAAGCGGACTTTGCCGGTGTCTATGAATTCTTTCTTGAACTCAGGGAACACTTGATTGTGGAAGGTTGCGCAGTGAGGGCAAGTTGGTGACGCATATTCGATTATGGTCACTTTGGCGTTTTCATCGCCCAACCAGTTATCTTCAAAACCCAAGGGTTTCATCAAATCGCCTGTGCGTGTAATTTCCTCGCCGCCAGATGCTGTATTGTCAGCAGTTATTTTGGTTTGGTTCGCCGTTTCATCACTCGTGGCTGTGTTGTCACAACCGGCAAGAAACAATGCACCAAAGCTTGCACCTGTTAACAGGGCTGTTCTGCGGCTAATTTTCACGACACCAAACTCCTCAAATAAAATCGTTGAGTGATGTTACATATGTCAAACGTGGCCGCAAGAGGGCAAAGGCCTCACCGATCCTCACATTGAAGTGAAATCGTTCTTATCCGCGCTGTAAAATTGCGATTTGCGTATCACCATAATTGCGGCGATCAAGTTCGGTCAGACCATTAGGAATTGTCAGGTCAGCAGATTTTGCCTCTTCCCAAACTATGATTGCGTCATCCGCAATCCAGCCACCGTCTAATGCAACGCTCAGTGCTTTTTCACCCAGACCCTTATTGTAGGGTGGGTCAAGAAACACCAAATTGCAGGGCGGAATGCGCTGAACTTGGCCCAAATCGGTCGCGTCTCGACGCAACATGCGCGCCTGCCCCGCCACGCCAAAATCTTGGATATTTTCACGCATTAATGCCCGGGCTTCAACGCCAGTGTCCACAAAGGTTGCATGCTCTGCCCCACGCGACAAAGCCTCAAGACCCAAAGCGCCAGTGCCCGCAAAAAGATCGAGCACCCGCACTTGATGAAATGCGGGGCCGAAATGATTGGCAAGGATATTAAAAAGGCTTTCGCGCACCCTATCAGATGTGGGACGGATTTCGTCCGTTTCTGGGGTGTGCAATTTCTTGCCGCGAAATTTACCCGCTACAATGCGCATAATTGGCCCTTTTGCCTGCCGCTACTTGCGCGACTTTGGTGGCGAAGCACGCCTGTTTGGATTGGCATTTGGGTTACTCGAACGTGAGCCTGCTGGTTTGCCTGCTGGACGACCAGTGGGTTTACCACCCGACTTACCACCAGGTTTGCCCCCAGTTGGACGGCCACCGCTGCGCGGCTTGCCATAGCCTCGGCTATCGTCTGGCTTGGCGGAAACAAAGGTCTTGTTTTTGCCACCCCGGCCACGGCTTTCTGGGCGTGCTGAGTTGCGACCGCGATCTCCATCACCTGATGGGCGCTCGTCACGTTGCACAAATGCGCCACGGCGATCATTTGCGGTTCGGTCGTCACGACGTGGACCGCGCGTTTTTGCCGATTGAGGACGGCCACCGCGTTCTTCAAACGACTTATTTTCACCCGATGGCCTGCGATCGCGATCACCAAATGATTTCTTATCACCATAAGGCTTTTTGTCGCCCGAAGGCTTCCGATCCCTGTCAGCAGGTTTATTGCGCGCATCAGATTGACCACGACTTGGCTCGCGACGGCCTGGGCCGCCACTTCCCGCCCGCTTATCTCCATAGGGCTTTTTGTCACCAAAGCCTTTGCGATCGCTACCACGGCGGTCATCGTCCCGGCGCTTGCCGCCCTTGCGGTCATCATCGTCTTTGCTGCGTTTTTCAGGGGTGTCGATTATTTCAGTTCGACCATCATCAAAGAACACTTTGGACTTGGGTGTAAACTCTTCGGTCGGGCGCTCTTCGTATTTCTTACGGACCGGGCGCACCGGGCGATCAACTCGCCCAACGGGTTTGCCTGCCGGTTTGACTGGCTCTTGTGGTTTGCCGCGAGATTGAAACTGGTTACGGGTTGGTTTTTTGATCTCAACAGGCACAATCGGTCCATCAAAATCAACACCAGCTTCTTGGGCCAATTTGGCGCTCAACTGGTCTTTGAGCACGCGGGACTTAACCGCCAAGATTTCACCAACCTTCATTTCGTTCAGCTGGAAGGGGCCATAGGAGATACGGATCAAACGGTTTACGTCTAACCCAAGCGCAGCCAACACGTTCTTCACTTCGCGGTTTTTGCCCTCTTTCAAAGAGATCACGATCCACGCATTTGCGCCCTGTTGGCGCTCAAGTGAAGCTTCGATGGGACCATAGTGAACCTTATCGACTGTAATACCGTCTTTGAGCTCATCCAGCTTTTCTTGCGTAATGCGACCATGCGCCCGCACCCGATACCGACGGGTCCAGCCTGTTGAAGGCAGTTCAAGCACGCGCTTGAGGCCGCCTTCATTGGTCAGCATCAACAAACCTTCAGTATTGATGTCTAGGCGGCCCACGGTCAAAACGCGCGGCAGGCCTGCTTTTTCGAAATCATCAAACACTGTTGGGCGACCATCAGGGTCGCTTTCGCTGACCACTAGGCCTGCCGGCTTGTAATAGAGCCACATGCGTGTGGCTTCTTTTTGGGCCAAGCGATTGCCATCGACTGTGATTTTGTCTTTGTCGGTCACATTATAGGCAGGGGTAGAAATAACCTTGCCATTGATCGCAATACGGCCCTCTTCGATCCATGTTTCGGCCATGCGGCGCGAACAGTGTCCCGATCGAGCAATTACTTTGGCGATACGTTCGCCTTCGCGCGTTTTTTGAGGCGCGCCTTTTTTGTCAGTCGCCATTTTTTGGCTCCGATTGAATAAAAGTGTTGGCGCGGTGTAGCGGTTTGTTAGTTGCCTTGCAATGCCGCTCTTATGTCCTCAGGACATAATGGGCTGTCCAAAGGCACCAAATCGCCATTATCAGCCAAACAAATCAGGTCTTGCCCACCAACTTTAGTGAAATAGCGTTCTGGCGGCAAATAGAGGGGGCGATTTGTGCCCGACTGCAAAGCTTTTGCATATGCCTCACGCTGCTCGCGGAACCGGCGTGCAACTTCGGCCATTTCCTCTGGTGTGAACGGACGTCCCTTAACGGCACCAAGATCCACAACACGCGCGCCGCGCAGAAGACGGATTTCGTTTTCAGTCAGTTTGGATTTGTCCAACAAGACTTTGTCGCTGTCTTCAGGCAGGGATGCGGTTTGGGTGCTTTTTGTTGGAATGGGCAGAACAGCTGCATCTTTGGGCAAAACCAAAGGTGCACGCTCAGACTTAACGTCCTCTTTCTTTTCCTTTTCAATCAACCCAATGCCTTGAGCCGTTGCGGTCAACACTTCGCGCTCAAAGGTTTCGCCGTCTTTGAAGGCGTTGGTGCCTTCAACCGTGGTACAAGCTGCAACCGCAAAAACAGCTGCACCAAGCGTTGCGAATTGGATGGCGCGCAAAGCCGATCGTTTGAAAGATGAAAAACTCATAGGTTGCGTCCTTAACTCCAACTCACCGAAATGCGGCCTTCAAATATTTGCGTTGATCTCGCTAATGCTGAAATCAGGCGATTTTAGGCCTTTTCGCCTTTTGATGTGAACATATCCCACACTAACGCGATAAGGCCAAGGGCAATTGCAACATCAGCGAGGTTAAAAATATACCAATTATAGCCATAGGCATGAAACGAAAAGAAGTCTGCGACCGCTCCATAGACCATACGATCAATGACATTTCCAACCGCTCCACCAAGGGTAACCGCCAAGCCCCAGCGCACCAGATTGGAAGGGGATGTGGCCCACCAATAGGTAAGGCCTGCACAGGCCACTAGCATAATGGCAATCAGGCCCCATGCCGGAATGGCCGCAAATAGACCATAGGAAATGCCAGGGTTCCACACCAAAACATAGTCAAAAAATGGCGTAACAGTGATCAGTTCACCACCTTGCCACCCGACAATTTTGATCATGTAAAACTTATGCAGCTGATCAATCAGCGCGGCCAAAATGAAGGCAAAGATCGATTTATGGGCGAAATTTGCCTTCATCTGAATTATGCCCCTGCCAATTCGCGCAAGGCTTGCGCGTCGCGCAAGGTTACATCCGGGTACTCAGCGTCGGTGCCCACTTCAGGCAAGACTTTCCAAGAACGCAGACACTTGTTGCCTTCTGCCTTTTTAGGCACCACAGAAACACCGGGAACTTCGTCGAGGCGGAATGCTTCAGCCGGGCCTTCATTTTGCAACACATTGGCTTGGCTGGTGATGGCTATTTCTGCCGCGTCTTGCCCATGCAACGCCACATACAAGTCAGCGTCTGCCACATAAATGTCAGGCGCTGATTCAAGCGACGAGCCGATGCGTTTTTCACGACGCTCAATTTCAAGCGCGCCCGTTACCACACGGCGCACCTTGCGGATTTTTGCCCATTTGGCAGCAAGATCGTCGTTAAGCCAATCGCTTGGAATAGTTGGGAACTGGCGCTTATGGACGGACGACCCTTCTTCTGGGTTCCGCTCCAGCCACACTTCCTCCATAGTGAAGGCCATGATTGGCGCAAGCCAAGCGGTAAGGCATTCATAAAGCGTGTTCAGAACGGTCATTGAAGATTTGCGCGTGTTGCTCGATTTTGGATCGCAATAAAGCGCGTCTTTACGAATATCAAAATATAGCGCTGAAAGGTCTGCCGTCATGAAATTAAACAGCGTTGAAAATACGCGTTTAAAGTCATAATTGGCGTAAGCGTCACGCACTTCTTTGTCCATTTGGGCAATGCGATGCAACATATATCGCTCAAGCTCTGGCATATCAGCTGCGTCGATTTTTTCGCTCTCATCAAAGTGGGCCAAACTGCCCAACAGAAAACGCAACGTATTGCGCATTTTACGGTATGCATCGACGGTTGTCTTGATGGCTTCATCGCCCACACGGCTATCTTCGGTAAAGTCGATTGACGAGGCCCAAAGACGCAGGATATCCGCACCATATTGCTTGATGATGTCTTGAGGAGCGACGATATTGCCCAAAGACTTCGACATCTTGCGGCCGTCTTTATCCATCGTGAAGCCATTGGTGATCACGGTTTTGAACGGCGCGACGCCGCGTGTGCCACAAGCTTCAAGCAAGGACGATTGGAACCAACCCCGGTGTTGATCTGACCCTTCTAGATAAACATCGGCAGGCCAAGCGTGGTCATCCCGCTTTTCCAAAACAAAGGCATGGGTTGAACCACTGTCAAACCAAACGTCCAAGATGTCTGTTACTTTGTGCCACTCGCTTGCATCATATTCGCTGCCAAGGAAGCGTTCTGCCGCGCCCTCAACAAACCATGCATCGGCGCCTTCAGCTTCAAATGCGTCAGCAATGCGTTGGTTGACCGCTTCGTCTTTAAGTACAGTGCCGTCATCTTTGGCGAACACACAAATTGGCACGCCCCATGTACGTTGACGCGAAAGCACCCAGTCTGGGCGACCTTCAACCATTTTGCGCAATCGGTTTTGGCCCGCTTTGGGTTCGAATCGCGTTTGATCGATGGCGTTCAATGCGCGTGTGCGCAATGTGTCACCCTCACCGCCAATATCGCGATCCATATAAACAAACCACTGTGGCGTATTGCGGAAAATGATCGGCTTTTTAGAGCGCCAAGAATGCGGATATTGGTGCTTCACGCGGCCACGGGCAACCATATTGCCACGAGCGGCCAGTTCGGTGATTACCTTTTGGTTTGCATCGCCCTTTTTGGCCGTCGATCCAATATCCGCCGAAGCAGAAAACTGTCCTTTGGTGAGCCCGTAAACACCATTATTTTCCAGCATATAAAGCATATTCACATTGCGGCGCATCGCGTGAATGAGCTGACCTGCCCCGATAGAAAGGCTGTCGCCGTCGCCGGATACGCCAAAATAAGTCATCGCGCCATTGGCCGCCGAGTTCAAATGCGACCGCACGCGCCATCTCGGGTCCGTGTGCTGATAACTGCGCTTTCGCGATTGCCGCAAACTCTTCTGTCGAGGCCTCATGACGCGCGCGAAAGTGCTTACGATAAGTCGGCGTGAATTGTTCCAAAGCCGCGAGAAGCGCCGGATCGGGAAATTCAACCTCGGCGCCAGTCATATGTCCAACCATAAACATCAGCTCGCGATCGCGCAGCGGATGCATCTCAAGGTAGGGCTCGAATGCCGCCGCAACCGGTGCAAATTGCGTCGCGACTTTCGTAAGTTCGGCCGCGTCCTCATCGCTCAACGCAAGTCGACCGCGCAGACGTAAATCGCTTAGGCTACGTGCCGCGTGATAGGAGAACAGCAGCATAGAAAGCCGCTCATTCTGATGTATCTCGAATATCACCGATTGGGCGGCTGGCGAGGCTTGCGATGCCGGTGCTGAGATGGGCGCGGAGGCGGGGCTTGGGCTGCAGCCGGCCAGTGCACAGCCTGATAGGAATAGACCGAGGTGATATGTGGCATTTCCACTAAACATAGCTGTATTATGTCAGCAAGACAGCTGGCTCGCAAGTGGACCTTTGTAGTTCGCTCATGGACCAGCAAGGCTGCTGTACCTATATAGCGCCTATGGATATTTCAGTTGTCCTTACCGATATTTGGGATTCCGCGGTCGCGGTTATGCGCGAAGTGCCGCGTTCTGGCCTGTTGATCGGCGCGTTGGCGGCGCTTTTTGCCGGATGGATCGGTGCAGTCTTTGCTCCCGCAGCCGAAATCATGCGTCTCTATCCCGGTTGGAAGCCCGCTGAAATCGCGGATTTCCAGGCCATGTTCCGCAGGGCGTTTTATCCGCAGCTAAACACGGCAAGCGATTGGAATGGCAATGTGGATCTCAGCCAAATTGATGCCATGATGTCCATCGCAGTATTCAACGAAGACAAAGACGAATTCCAGCTTGGACTCGCGAGGTTAAGGAACCGCAGCCGCGCGTATTTCTATTTGGCCTCCGACGGCGCGCGGCCTCAACCGATCTCAGGTGATGGCGGCAACCCGGAGCAATTCTGGTCCCATCCGACACAGTGGATTGATGGTTTAACGCAAGAGA
>NZ_CAKZPW010000171.1:0-9447 GCF_937139385.1 uncultured Maritalea sp.
AACCACGAATTCAAGGCGCTACAAGAGAACTTGCCCGACGATAGCTACCGTTTTGTCGCCTTTGGCGAGCAGCCTGTCGGGATACAAATGACCCGTAAACCGAGCTAGGCAAAGGGCAACAGACCGGTGCGTTAAGGAACTCCCGAAACCGCCAAAAATACGATTGGATGCCAGCCAACCTGCGCCGCTATTTTGCCATTAACCGTCGTCGCGCCAAAAAAACTGCCAACAACAACCAATAGAGCAAACGGCAAGAACTTCTTGAAATTGGAGTTTTCAATCAGGCTTTTACTTCCACCTGCAGTTTCCTCAACCAAAGGCTTGTTTTTTGGCGACATTGCTAAGATAAATTCGGCCATTGATATTCTCCAGTTCGCACTTGGATTATATCTTTACATAAAGTATCTTGATGTCAAGATAAATTGAGGTGACTATGGACCGCGCGCAGCTTGCAGCCAATCAATGGCAAAAAGAATGGCCCGAAATCAATGGCTTACCTATGCTCACGCTGGGTCGTTTAGCAGAAGTTGCGGCCCGAATAATGCAAGAAGAAATGGAACCTTTTTTTGCCCAGCATGATCTTCACGCAGGGGAATTTGATGTTTTAGCCACATTGCGACGCAGCGGCAAACCCTATGCCCTCACCCCAACGCAACTATATGAGGCGACCATGGTTTCATCCGGGGGCATGACAAATCGTATCGATCGATTGGAAAAATCAGGCCTTGTGGAACGACAAAAAAACCCAAACGATCGCCGTGGCGTCATCGTTGCGCTCACCAAATTGGGGTATGAAAAAATCACCCACATCATCCCACTTCACATCAAAAACGAAGAGCGGATTCTAACTTGTCTATCTAACGAGGATCTCAACCAGCTCAATCATCTCACGAAAAAGCTGTTAGATGGACTGCAAACCTAGCAGTCAAAAGGAACAAATTTCGAAAAAATCTGCTGTGCTTCTGCGAGATCTACTAAAGGAACGTAGTCGCAAACCTGAGCATATTCAGCCCACATTTCCAACACTTTTGGATTGGAATGCGCCTCATGCATCGCTTCTTCACTGATCCACTCAAAGACCTCAATAAAGGTCCCATCACTCGCGCGCATGACGATGGACTGACGTTCGGTTGCCAGCCCTTGATCCCGCAAACGCTGAACGTGGGTTTTCATTAATTCCGCCAACGCCTCATCACAACCCTGTTTGGGTCGATATCCAACAATGACGATGCGGGACATTTTCGCTCCCTACTTCAAAACATGCCGCTTTTGCGAAAGCTCTGCCAAAAGTGGATCAATGTGCTGTGAGAACTCCTCGCGCCTTGCAGTCTTTATCTGTCTTAAAACCCGCATAGCGTGGTCGGCAGTAAACTTTTCGAAATAACGACCAGCATCTAGACCATCAGGCCATACATTGGACAGGCGACGGTTGATATATTCCTCGACCATATACTGCTGTCGTTGGATAGATTGGGCAAATGTGCCAAGGCTCCAAGCCATTTTCAGTGCATAAAGGTCAACGCCAGCGCGACTTCCCCCGGTCAATCCAAACCGCTGCATATATTGGCGGCTCTTGGCTTCAAACCGTTGCGGCGCATAGTCTTCGGTCACATCTTGCCACCCAAGCGCCCCAAGCGTGGCAACAAGCCCACTCGGTGTCACTCGTTCTTGAAATTGGAGATCAAATCGACCTGCATCGGCCAAGACCTTTAGCACAAGATCAGAGCAAGATAGCCATTCTTTGATTTGCTTGGCGTTGCTATCGCGAGGTCCGCGCCCAATTCCCAAAAACCGACGCAATCCGTATTTGGACTCAATATACCGCCACGCCTTCATCATGGATTCAGCGCCAAACGATGTGTCGGGGGCGGTCAGACCAGGCGCACGCAGCACCAGAAAGTCGCGATATCTATTCTGACTGTCGTAACAAAGGTCAATTACGGGCACAAATCGCACACCGCCGGGATGTACCATATCTGTATAGTACCCTTTGACCGCTCTAGGGTACGCCTCAATTGCTGTAAGCTCAGACCCCACCAGCGCACAGTGTGTGAATTTGCGGTCGGACTTAAAGGCGTCAAGATCGAACACATGCTGAAACGCAACATTGACGTTCGATTTTGGTCCATACGAACGGTAGAACACGACATCGTAAGGTTTTGAAATCGGCCAAGAATGCCCTGCAGGCACAGATGAACTGGAGCGCGTGGTAAGCTGTTGATCATGCATCGAAGCCTGATTCATACGCAACTCACCCCTTTCAACCCCACTGACCAATGCAACTCAGAACCATCACACAATGAATATGCATGAAACGCAACACAAATTGCACGCTATCCGTTCATCGCGAACTGATCAGGATCAATCGTCGCGGTAAACTTTTTCCCGCCGCTCATGTTTTTCTTGCGCTTCAAGACTCATCGTTGCGATTGGCCGAGCGTCTAGTCGTGCAAGACCAATTGGCTCGCCAGTGACTTCGCAATACCCATAAGTCTTGTCATCAACACGCGCCAGAGCCGAGTCAATTTTGGAAATCAGCTTGCGTTGCCGATCTCGCGTCCGCAATTCAAGGGCACGATCACTTTCAGATGACGCTCTGTCCGCTATATCTGGGTGATTTTGACTTTCCTCTTGCAATGCCTCAAGCGTCTCCTTGCTCTCGCGCAGAATATCCTCTTTCCACGCGACCAGCTTCTTGCGGAAATACGCAAGTTGGCGGGCATTCATAAATTCTTCGCCTTCGGTCGGTTTGTAAGTCTCAGAACCACTAAAAGTTGGCTCTTCCAATTCGACCTTGCTCTCCAAATCCATTGACACAGCAATATACTCCCTAAGTCTATGCGCGACATATATAATGGCCAAGACAACCCACGGCAAGTGAGTTTGTTACGCTGCATGTAAGGATTGTGTGTGACTGGAATATGAAACGAGCTATTCTGAAGCCCAAAATCTGCAACTATTTGTATCTATTGAACTTTGCAAGTTCGACACGTACGCGCAATTCAATATCATCAATTATTGAATCAAGCGAAGGATCAAGGTTGCCACGCGCTTTTGTGACCAGATTCAGCATATTATCGAGCCGAGATTCGGAAATCTGTCCAACCAATAAGTCGGTTTTGATTTGTTCTAAACCATCCAAAAGGTCGTGCCCCCGTTTAACCGCCTTTTTTCGCGCGAATGTTGGGTCTTCAACAGCTTGCAACGCCAAAAGAGCGTCTATTCCACCAACGTCCTGGCTCGGTGCAGAGGTTTCCGATCGCGCAACCGGTGCACTCTCACTAGGAACAGAAAAAGCCGAATCCTCAGACTTTCCGGCCTTTTTGCCAGATTTCTGTGCCGTCCTATTCAATCGATTTGCATCTGTAATGCGCATCTAGAATTTGTACTCCAAATCACCTCAGAGCGTGAAATACGCCCACTAGGCAAAATTTACCACAGTTCACCAGCAAATCACCAAGAATAGGCAGCTTTTTCCTCTAAAATTTTCCAGACAAAGATTCATTTCAAAAAATCAATGCATTTCAACGCCTTAACGGAAGTCGAAAATTGGCACGATATTCGCAACTGTTAGGGCAATAGCGATGGAACATGTGCTGGGGAGCATATGCATCATTCGAACAATTGGGGAAGTTGATGACCAAACTGACGGCATTTATTATTTCAGTCCTTTGTGTCCTAACGATTGCTCTGGGCTTTGTAAGCAACGCGAACGCCGCCCGGATCAAAGATATTGTGGACATTGAAGGTGTTCGTGAAAACCAACTGGTGGGCTATGGACTTGTGGTGGGCCTCAACGGCACGGGTGATGGCCTCAACAATTCACCTTTCACCAAACAAAGCTTGCAAGCCATGCTGGAACGCATGGGCGTCAACACATTGGGCGCATCAATGCGAACCGCAAATGTTGCCGCCGTTATGGTCACCGCCAACTTACCGGCATTCGCATCGCAAGGCTCAAGAATTGACATCAATGTTGCAGCCCTTGGCGACGCCAAAAGCTTGCAGGGCGGCACATTACTCGTTACCCCGCTAATGGGTGCAGATGGCGAGGTTTACGCAATTGGGCAAGGTCAAGTTGCGATAAATGGATTTTCCGCTGGTGGGGATTCAGCCACTGTTATTTCCGGTGTGCCGACAACTGGCCGCATTTCCTCGGGCGCCATCATTGAGCGGGAAGTAAACTTCTCCTTAGGTGCGCGTCGTTCAGTCCGCTTGGCGCTTCGCAACCCCGATTTCACCACATCTCGCCGTATTGCGCTCGCCATCAACAATTTGATTGGCATGCCAACCGCAGTCCCCATTGATAACGCTACGGTTGAATTGACCCTCCCACGCGGCTTCAATGGCAACATTGTGGATTTGGTCACCGATATTGAACAACTGGTGGTCACTCCAGACCAAACCGCCAAAATCGTAATTGATGAAAACTCCGGCATCATTGTCATGGGACGTGAAGTGCGTGTGTCAACAGTTGCTGTTGCGCAAAGCAACTTAACTGTAACGATCACAGAAACACCAGAAGCCTCGCAGCCAGCACCGCTTTCACTTGGTGAAACCGTTGTCCTGCCGCGTACCGAAGTTGCAGTCGATCAAGTGGACAGCAAATTGGCATTGGTTGAAGAAGGTGTCACCTTGCAAGAGCTTGTCGACGGCCTAAATGCCTTGGGCATATCACCACGAGACCTCATCTCGATTTTGCAGGCAATAAAATCCGCGGGCGCACTGCAAGCCGAAATTGAGGTAATGTAATGGCCTATTCCCAAATTCACATTCCGGTGCAGCGCCCAGCGCATATGCCCGAACAAGCTTTCAATCAGCTCAAAAGCAAAGCCGTGGAACTCGAAGGTGTGTTTTTAAATACCCTGCTTTCTCAAGTTTCTTCAAGCGTAGACACTGAGGGGGACTTCGGTGGAGGCTACGGCGAGGAAACGTGGCGCGGCATGCAAGCCTCTGAAATGGCAAACAGCATGGCCCAAGCGGGCGGCATAGGCCTTTCAGACAGCATATTGCGAGATCTCATTGCCACTCAGGCGGCATCAAACTCACCTCAATTTACTGCACTTCCAGGCGGAGCATACAAAAAATGACACCTCAACAGATGCGCGCTCAAGCACTCGCAAAAACCAGAAAGCTTCCTATGCCGGATAGTCCCGAAAAAGTATGCGCCGACGCCGATATCGCTCTTCACTCATTAGTTGATGTGACGAACAAGGAAACAAATCTGCTCCGGGCTGGCAAATTACTAGAAGCAAGTGAGCTTGCAGCACGAAAAGCTGAATTGGCCCAAACTTACGTCGGTCTGGCCCGCGCAATTCAATCAAACGCGCAGGAGATAAAGGAAACAGCACCACACCTTCTGCAAAAACTGCAACAAGGCCAAGCTGCCCTTGCCACACAAATGGCTGAGAACTTGCGTGTGCTTGCCACCGCCAAATCTTTGACCGAAGAAATCGTCAGCAGCGTCGCATCTCAGCTGGGGCAGTCAAACCAAACCGCAGCATACGGCAACACCGGCCGCGGCACGGCCACTCAAGCAGCTTCCATCAAAGGCGTTTCGGTCAACACATCCCTGTAACATTAATTTCAATTTGAATTAATTAGCATCGATTCAAATCATTGAACTTCAACACGCCTCCTCCATACTAAAAACTGCCAAGAAGGCTGATTTTAATGGAGAAGACCCGTGAACCTCAGAATTGAGTCGGCAGCCGGTTTTCAAGGTGGCGCTTTTGCCGCTGGCAATGCCAGTTTAAAAAGCGAACATTATGGCAAACCGGACGCTGCCGCTGCGAAAGCACCCGCAAGCGACGCTAAGCCTGCGCCACCGTCACCCCAAATTGTGACTGCGGTCAGTGAAAAACCGATCGACCAGTTTCCAAAGCTCGTTGGACCAGCAGCGCCAGCCAGTGTGCTCTTTGAAGCATCCCTGGTGGCAAGCGCAAAGGTCAAAGCCAGCGAAGGAAATACCGATGGCGAGAAGCCAACAAACACCATTTTTCCGCGCATGATCAATCGCCGGTGGGTCCCCTCACCCGCAGCCATGCGCATGCTCGAGGACCTTAAATAAATCAACCAGTTAAACGAAAGGAGATAACCCTCTATTAACCCTAAAACACACCCCACTTGCCCCGTTAAGGTTTGATTCAATCAACCCGGGCTTTATGGGTGCCATGCTGGAGAAAACACTTGTTGGTGTTGATCCGGGTTTAGCGTGAGCCAGAAAGGCTCACTTGTATGCCAGAATGGAGTATTTAGTATCATGGCTATTCAACTATCAAATGCAGTTCGTCAGAACCTTAACGCACTTCAAAGCACAGCTGAAATGCTGGGCCAAACTCAAAACCGTCTATCGACTGGTTTGAAAGTGAACTCAGCGCTGGATAATCCAGGTTCTTTCTTTACAGCACAATCATTGAATTCCCGCGCTTCAGACCTTTCATCACTTCTTGATGACCAAGGCCAAGCCGTTCAAACGCTAAAAGCGGCTGATGAAGGTATTCAATCAATCACAAAACTTGCTGAAGCTGCCAAAGCGAAAGCAAACCAAGCTTTGCAGTCCTCTTCAACAGCTGACCGTCGCAAGTTCGCTGGCGAATATAACGAATTGATGACACAGATTGAATCAATCGCAAAAGATGCTGGCTACTCAGGCAAAAACTTGCTTGCTGGTTCAGGCAACGATTTGTCAGTGGTATTCAACGAATCTGGTTCATCAAAAGCAACTGTTACTGCTGTTGATTACACAGACACAACTGGCACTCTAGGTCTTGCAGACCAAGCCGTTGGCGTAAACGGTACTGTGTCAATTACCCTTGCTGCCATCAACGCAAGTGATGAAGCTGGCGATACATTGGAGCTTTCTGTCGGTGGCTCAGTTGTTTCAACAGTTGCCCACACCGCCGACCACGATATCGATGCCTTGGCCGCAACTTGGAATGCGATTGACGGTGTGACAGCTACCGTTAACGGCACGAGCATCGACATTGTTTCGGAAAATGGTCAGGTTTCAATCGATGATACCGATGCAACCGCAGACCTTGCGACAACAGCAAGCACCAACTATGTCAAAGGTGGCTTTGACACAGATACGGACATCAACGCGACTTTGTCAAAACTAACTGACGCATTGGGTTCACTTCGCTCACAGGCTTCAACATTCGGTACAAACTTGACTGTTGTTGAAAACCGTCAGGACTTTACAAAGTCTATGATCAACACATTGCAAGAAGGTGCAGGCAAACTAACACTTGCCGATTCTAACCAAGAGGGTGCGAACCTTCTGGCCTTGCAAACACGTCAGTCTTTGGCTTCGACTTCACTGTCATTCGCCTCACAAGCTGACCAAAATGTGTTGCGTTTGCTCTAGTTCAAACAAACAGATAAGTAGATTTCAAGGCGGGTCTTCGGATCCGCCTTTTTTGCACCCTGCAAACGCCATTAACCTAGCGTTAGGCATAATCAGGCATTTTCTAGAAAGAGGTTCCAGGAAGGAGCCCTTAAGTACCTAGAAAAGGAATTTAGTAAATGTCTGAAATGATTCATCTTTCGTCCGCAGTGCGTCAAAACCTGCTCTCACTGCAGAATACCGCGGACTTGATGTCAAAAACCCAAAACCGTCTCGCTACCGGCCTAAAGGTCAACTCAGCGCTCGACAATCCGGGTTCATTCTTCACAGCTTCTTCATTGAACAATCGCGCATCTGATCTTGGCGGCCTGCTAGACGATATGGGCCAAGCCGTTCAAACGTTGAAAGCTGCAGACGAAGGCATCCAATCTATCACCAAATTGGTAGAAGCTGCAAAAGGCAAGGCAAACCAAGCTTTGCAATCTTCATCAATGGCCGACCGTCGAAAGTTTGCCAGTGAGTACAACGAGCTCCTTTCACAAGTTGAAACACTCGCAAAAGATGCTGGCTATTCAGGTAAGAACTTGCTTGCTGGTACGGGCAATGATTTGTCGGTTGTATTCAATGAAGACGGCACTTCAAAACTAGGCGTTTCTGCAGTTGATTATACTGATTCAACGGGTGCGCTAGGGCTTGCAGATTTGGCCGTCGGTGTAAGCGGCACCGTATCAATTACCCTTGCAGCTATTAACGCAAGTGATGAAGCTGGCGATACATTGGAGCTTTCTGTCGGCGGCTCAGTTGTTTCAACAATTGCCCACACTGCCGACCACGATATCGATGCCTTGGCAGCGACTTGGAATGCGATCGACGGCGTTACTGCTACCGTTAACGGCACGAGCATCGACATTGTTTCGGAAAATGGTCAGGTTTCAATCGATGACACCGATGCAACCGCAGACCTTGCGACAACAGCAAGCACCAACTATGTCAAAGGTGGCTTTGATACAGATACGGACATCAACACTTCGTTGACGTCACTATCCTCCGCATTGGGCACACTTCGCTCTCAAGCGTCTACCTTTGGTACAAACCTCACCGTTGTTGAGAACCGTCAGAACTTCACCACTCGTCTAATCAATACGTTGGAAGAAGGCGCCGGCAAGTTGACATTGGCAGATAGCAACTCAGAGGGTGCGAACCTTCTTGCATTGCAGACTCGCCAGCAACTTTCTTCAACCTCACTATCGTTCGCCTCTCAGGCAGACCAAAACGTGTTGCGTTTGTTCTAAGCTTAACAACTCCACACAATTTCGCAAAAGGCGGGTCTTCGGATCCGCCTTTTTTACGTTCGTAACATACTGAAAACAAACACTTTCGCAAAATGCGACGTCTTTTTTCGCAAAATGCAACCGCGTTAACCTTTCGTTATCCATAGACTGGCATCCTCAACATACGGCCCCAGAATGGGGTTCTGTATAGCCTAGAAGAGGAAAAATAATGTCTGAGATGATTCATCTTTCAGCGGCCGTACGCCAAAACTTGCTCTCGCTGCAATCCACAGCGGACTTGATGTCGAATACACAAAATCGACTGGCAACCGGCCTCAAAGTAAACTCCGCCCTTGATAACCCAAATTCGTTTTTCACAGCATCCGCTCTGAACAACCGCGCATCTGACTTGAGCGGCTTGCTCGATGATATGGGTCAAAACGTCCAAACGCTCAAAGCTGCAGACGAGGGCATTCAGTCCATCACCAAACTGGTTGAAGCTGCAAAAGGTAAAGCCAATCAGGCTTTGCAAACATCTTCAATGTCCGATCGCCGCAAGTATGCGTCTGAGTATAATGAATTGCTTAGCCAAATTGAGGATCTTGCAAAAGACGCTGGCTACAATGGCAAAAACTTGCTTGCAGGCACAGGTAATGACCTGACTGTGGTGTTCAATGAAGATGGTACTTCAAAGCTCAACATTTCAGCTGTTGATTATACGGACACCTCCACAGGGCTCGGCATGGCCGATCAAGCCGTTGGCGTAAACGGTACTGTGTCAATTACCCTTGCTGCCATCAACGCAAGTGATGAAGCTGGCGATACATT
>NZ_CAKZPW010000172.1:0-8983 GCF_937139385.1 uncultured Maritalea sp.
TCCTGCACTCCCTTCAGACGCCATAATATCCATGGGGATCCAATTGAGAGGATTACTGCCTTCTCCTTGTGCTAGCTTTGGCGTTTTAAAGTTTGAGGCGTTTACACTACGCTCGCCCAAAACGATGTCTCCGACTTTTAAAGATGGGTCATGCCCACCAGATGTTCCCTGATTGATAATGAGGCGAGGGTGGTATCGCTCTATACCAATAGCTGTCGCTGCCGCAGTGTTCTCTAAACCTTTACCAGTTTTGGCAACAACAATGGGGTAGCCGTCTAGTGTACCTTTGTAGAACACAGCATTACCTGCATATTCGATGGTTACATTGCTCAAGAGTGCAGTAAAATATTGAGCCTCTATGGGCATAGGGCCTTGAATCATTATTGGCTGTAACGGAGCATTTGGTGAGCTAACTTCAACGCTTTTCATATTATGCGTGGTAGGGGATGTAGCCCATGCACAATGACCAATAACGGTAAGAAAGGCTATTATGACTAACCTAAAGATATTGTGTTTATGGATGTAGTACATACTTATCCTTGTTTTTATCGTTCTTGTCCTGAGAAATTTATAACGAAGAAACGTTTGGCATATTAGGTGAAGTTAATTGTTCCAATAACTTTCACACCACTTTTTTATTATGTGTTTGGTTTGATATTACTATTTAAATTTCGGGCAAAAAAAAGCGAAGCATCTGCTTCGCTTTCATATAAATATTATTGCTACTCAACTTCTACAATTTTCAGCGTATTTGTCGCGCCCACTTTTTCCATTTCATCGCCGTAAGTCAGAATAATGCTGTCGCCACTTTTTACTAAACCTTTTTCTTTTAGTGAGGCAATAACATCATACTTTAATCTACCCGGCTCGCTGTTAGACGAGTCAAAGTAAACTGGCTTAACACCGCGACACAACGCCATCGTGTTAAGCGTAGACTCGTGACGAGACATCGCAATAATTGGCAGTGACGTTGTGATGCGTGACATTAACGTTGGCGTAGTACCACTTTCAGTTAAGCCCACAATTGCTTTAACGCTTGGAAGGTGATTTGCCGCATATACCGCAGATAGTGCAATTGACTCGCTCGTTGACGAGAATTGCTGGTCCATACGGTGCTTAGAAATTTTAACACTCGGATGGGTTTCTGCGCCTTCGCAAACGCGGGCCATTGCTGCCACCGTCTCGATAGGAAAGTTACCTGCCGCTGTTTCAGCTGAAAGCATAACCGCGTCGGTGCCGTCTAAAACAGCGTTTGCAACGTCCATCACCTCTGCACGCGTTGGCATTGGGCTGTCAATCATCGACTCCATCATTTGCGTTGCGGTAATTACCACTTTGTTAAGCTGGCGAGAACGGGCGATTAACTTCTTTTGTACACCAACAAGTTCGGCATCACCAATTTCAACGCCTAAATCACCACGCGCTACCATAACGGCATCTGATGCAGAGATAATGTCATCCATAGCTTCGTCAGAAGCTACGGTTTCTGCACGTTCAACCTTTGCACAAATTTTGGCATAACAACCTGCTGCTTCGGCAAGTTCTCTTGCATAATTTAGGTCTGCACCACTTCTAGGGAACGACACCGCGAGGTAATCAACACCGATTTTTGCCGCTGTTTTAATATCCTCTTTGTCTTTGTCGGTAAGCGCGTCGGCAGAAAGTCCACCGCCTTGACGGTTAATGCCTTTGTTATTTGATAATGGACCACCTACGGTGACTTCAGTAAACACTGATTGCCCTTTGGTTGATAATACACGTAGTTGTACGCGGCCATCATCGAGTAATAAAATATCGCCAGGCATAACATCTTGCGGTAATTTTTTATAATCAATACCCATGGGAAAAGAGTCGACTTTTATCACTCTATTATCCAAGTAGATATCATTGAAACTAACCTCCAAGTTCAAAAGTCGACGTACCGAACTCAAAAAGTGCCGTTCGTAATCGTAGATGTGGAATCCGATAAGGTCTGACCCCAAAAGGCCTTCTAGCACTTCTTTACGCCAAGGCATCGTTCTGAAAATTTCAAACGAAGGGAAGGGTATATGCAAAAAGAACCCAATGGAAATATTCGGTCGTTTTTCTCTTACCATTTGCGGTACAAGCATCAATTGATAATCATGTATCCAAATCACATCATCATCATCGGCTTTTTCTAAAATGGCATCGGCGAATTTTTGGTTTACCGATTTGTAGGTATTCCAACTGTCCAATTCAAATTCTGCATACTCCATGAAATAATGGAAAAGCGGCCATACCGTTCGATTGCTAAATCCGAAATAAAACCCCTCTACTTCTGCCTCAGTTAAAGTAACTTTTGATGAACCGTGCTCTGCTAGTGCTTTGTCAATGTCGGCTTCCAATTCCTTCGGAATTTCCTCATCGGTCAATCCACTCCAACCAATCCAAAGACTATCACCTCCCGAATGCACAGATTTCATTCCCGTGGCCAAACCTCCAACACTGGGAACTGCAGTGATGCTTCCGTTGCTAATTTGTAATTGAACGGGTAGTCTATTTGAGATTATGATAGTTTTGCCCATATTTTGAATCTTTTTGACGTGTTTTAATAGAATTCTCTTTAAAATTCGGCAAAGTGCGGCGCAATTTCAATTGTTTGACCAAACGAATCAACTTTTTTACGGAATGGATAATTTAGACTACGGAATAATAGGAAATTGCCGAAGTGCGGCCTTAATATCGAAAACAGGAAACTTAGAATGGTGCTGTTTGCCAGAATTCGATTCTTCTTCTGTCTTTGCAAAACTCTTGGATGAGAAAATTGGCGGCAGTTTCGACGTCATAGTTGATGAGAGTTATACCATAAAACAGCGCTACAAAAAGCATACAGCGGTTTTGATTACCCATTATTCAAACGGTGAGGACGAGTTTGAAATACGCGATTTTATGCCACGTTACCGAAAAGAGGGCGGCGGTTATAATGCTCCGCCAGAAGTAATACGGTTTTTCAAGCATCTTTCAGGCAAACCAAAATTTAAGGTAAAATATGACCCGAAGCTTGAATATGCCAAAGGAAAGACTAATACCTATGTCAAAAAGAACTTTGTAGTCAGTTTGACCAAAGGAGAAAAATTTGACACTTTTTTTCTCTATACTTCTTTCAATAAAAATGCCGTTATACAAGGCCGCGAAATCGAATTGACCGCTGATGGTTATTTTCTGTTAGGATACAATGAAAAAATCTTCAAGCCTACGGTTCGAAAGGTGTACACTGAGTTGGAACGTACAAAAGTATATTGGTTGAATTGGAGCAGTAAAACCCCCACCTATAAAAAGTACAATGCCCAAATTGGTCGCAGTGCGATTACTTTAAAATTGTTGAGCTACGATAAAACGGGCGCTGTCTTGGCAGCAGCCACCACCTCGCTCCCCGAGACGATCGGTGAGGAGCGCAACTGGGATTACCGCTTTTGCTGGATTCGCGACGGCTCGATGACCGTAGACATCCTCCACCGTATCGGCCAACCCCTCAACACCCAGGAACCCACAACAACGGCGGAATTGCGCATCATTGCCCACAGCCAAAATCACATGACCGTCCAAGGTTTCAAACACGTTATAGGGCACAATATTGGGGTGCTGATTGCCGCGCCGCACCGGGGTCTTGCCCGAAAGTAAATAATTGGTGCCTTCATTGACCAACCACGCGGTTTGAACATCTGCTAGCCCAAGGTCAATATGCTGACCCTCGCCGGTTTTTTCGCGGTGGTGCAGAGCGGCCAGCAAACTGGTCGCCGCGTACATGCCGGTCATAACGTCGGATATGCCAACAGCAACCTTCATGGGCTCACCTTCAGGCTCGCCGGTAAGGCTCATTATTCCGCCGAACCCTTGCGCTAGCAGGTCATATCCAGGACGATGGGCATTTGGGCCAGTCTGTCCAAAACCAGAAATTGAGCAATATATGAGCTGAGGGCAGCGTGCTGAAAGCGTTGCGAAATCAAGTCCGTATTTCGCCAGTCCGCCGACTTTGAAATTCTCCACGAAAAGATCACATGTTTCAGCCAGCTGGCGCACAGTTTCAGCATCATCGGGATTTGATATATCAAGCGCTATTGAACGCTTATTGCGATTTGCCGAAAGATAATAGGCACTTTCGCTACTCTGCGACCCATCACAGTTTTGAACAAATGGAGGCCCCCACGTCCGCGTGTCGTCACCAACTCCCGGGCGCTCAACTTTTATTATGTCAGCACCAAGATCACCCAATAACTGTGTGCAAGTGGGCCCCGCAAGAATTCGGCTAAGGTCAAGAACGCGCACACCTGCGAGCGGACCCTGCACCATTTTTTGCTTCTGATCGCCAACGCTCATCGTGACATCCCCACCTCTCTGGAGGATCAATATCACCCAGAAAATTCCTTGTTGCAGCGACCATAAATATTAAATAAGCTAAACAAAAGCGATTAAATATTCAGAATAGTGTTCTGTTTCGTAACATAAGGAAATACCATGAACATACGGTTTTTGCGGACGATGGTGGCGATATCGCAGTATCCATCGTTCTTTGCGGCAGGTGAAGCACTGGGATTAAGCCACTCCGCAGTTAGTGTTCATGTGAAGTCATTAGAAGACGAGCTTCAAATCACACTTGTTGATCGCTCTCGCCGCCCACCCGTGCTTACGGATAAAGGAATTGCAATGGTCGAGCACGCAAAGCGCATGCTTGAAATATCCGATGAAATCAAAGCATTAGCGAGCGAAGAGACGCTGATCGGCAGGCTTTCAATCGGGGTAGTGCCTTCGTCGCTGATAAATCTGGTCCCCCCAGGGCTGGCGGCCTTACGCCAAAGCCACCCAAGGCTCCAAATCCGCTTAAAAGCGGACCTTTCACAAGAATTGGCACAGCAAGTTCGCAATCGCGATATTGACGTCGCAATTGTCACCGAACCGGGCCAAGTTATGGAGGGCTTGCGCGCGCAGAGCATTTGCGAAGAGCCACTAAACATTATTGCACCTGCCAGCGCCAAAGAAGAAACAGCTAGAGAACTTCTTAGCTCACATCCATTCATCTGGTTCAATCGCCGAACTTGGGCGGGTCAACAGATTGAAAGGCATTTGATAGAACAAAAAATTCATGTTCAGTCGGTGCTGGAAGTGGACACATTGGAGGCCATCGAGTCGTTGGTGCGCAACGGCATTGGCATTTCGATTGCGCCTAAAAGGGTCTGTTCACCAGAGTATTCGGACGATTTGAAGATCGTTCCATTAGGCGAGCCGCAGATATACCGCGAACTTATCATGGTAGACCGCATCAACAACCCAAGGGCAAAACTTGTTGATGCTTTGTATGCTGAACTGGTGGCCCTTGTTGCTTGATCCGATCAAGTCAAACTTCACCGTATTTGGAACTGTTTTGGCAAATCACAGAAATCCGTTTACAGCAGAGCGCCTACGTGTGGAATGGCAAAGAATATGCCAATCAAGGCCTTTAATTCTTATTCCCTTCTGCGCGTCTGCTCTGTCATTCTCCCTTTAAAGGGGGATGAGTTTCCCAGAATAGACGTGCACGCTTTGGCTAAACATCGCGAACAGCGCCTGAGAGACTTGATCGCTGAGTGCAGAAAACTCTGCATGCCATTGCACTCCATAAAAGAAATTTCGGTCTGGATCGCAGAATGCCTCAACTAATCCATCTTGGGATATTGCTTCGGAGCGCAAACTATCTGCTAAAATGTCGACGGCTTGCTTATGGAGCGAATTCACTTCCGCGCGGACTAATCCCAGATGTTCACGTAAACGACCATCTTGGACCAATTCAACAATATGGGACGGCGCGTATCGCGTTTCTGGTGGCCCATCTTGTGGTCGAACGCAATGGTCAGCAAACGACAGGTTGCCATACAGATCATTTCGCAACGTTCCACCTAAAGCGACGTTCATTTCTTGCATACCCCGGCAAATACCCAGCATGGGCACATCTTTTTTGTGCGCCAGTTTAATCAACTGCAAAACTGAACGGTCTCGCTGAGGATCGAATGGTCCGTGAGATTGCAGGTTGCCCACACCACCATAGTGGTGTGGCTCCACATTTGTTGTGTCGCCAGTCAGTAAGATTCCATCTACAATTTGCACCAAGTCTTCTAACGCATCTGCGCTAGCGCTTGTCGGCACTACAATGCAATTGGCGCCCACCGCTTCACTTACGGCTCTGCAGTATTTATCATCAACCGTTTGGGTTGGCAGGCCTGCTTCAAAGCCAGAATTTGCCATTACGGCTATCAAAGGCAACCGATTTCGAGTGTTTTTCATCTGCTCTTGCATCCAAAATGGGTGAACTTTATCGCTTCAATGATCGCGAATAATAAATCTCAATTTTGTGCTGCACATATTCCAAGACCATCGATAACAGCCAATAGACAACAGAAACGGTGATCAGCATTTCAAGTATTCTAAAATCTGCGCGCCCTTGGGTGCGGGCTATGAACATTATGTCCCAAACCCCGACAACAGATACCAACGATGAATCTTTAAGCATTGCGATGAACTGGTTGCCGGTAGGCGGCACGATAAATCGCATTGCTTGTGGCATGATTACCTTTTGGAAAGTGCGCAACCGGCTCAACCCTAGAGCGTCCGCGGCTTCCCATTGACCCAGCGAGATCGATTGAATGCCAGAGCGGAAAATTTCCGTCATGTAGGCCCCATAAACCAAACCTAGAGCTGCAATGGCTGCAGGAATTGGTTCCACCACAATGCCGATTTGTGGCAGGCCGAGATAGATCAAGAAAAGCTGCACCAGAAGCGGCACGCCACGGAAATATGAAGTATAGAAGCCACCAACCCCTTGCAAAATGCCAATACCAGACATTTTGGCCGTTGCGCCCAACAGGGCCAACACAAATGCCAGCGATATGGAAAGAGCCGAAACGTAGATTGTGGTCACCAACCCTTGAGACAGCAAAAAGGGTAACTTCTTTCCAATGAATGCATAACTCAAATCAAATGAGTAGAACGCCCCCATTGCGAATGCAGCTAGCAATATCCAAGTTGCAAACTGCTGAACCAGGCTAGGTAGTGCCAAAAGTAAAAGGAAACTGCCAACGGCTAGGACATAAATGACCAGTGAGACAGAAGCACTTCCCCACCAACCGGCCAACGCCTGTTCGTTCATGGCCACCAAAAATAGCTGACCAAAACCACTGCGGTTCAAGCCAAGCGATAAGGCAAACACCATTGGAACAATCGCGAATATAAAAGCTGCCTTGAGACGGGGCGCACCCCGTCTCAAACCATTTGTTAAAGTGACCATATTGGGCTTTGCCTACTTAACTGTGACCAAATCTACGCCATGCCATTTGACTGAAAGTGCAGCCAAAGTTCCATCGTCCCGCATTTGCTCAACAACTTCTGCGATCTTTGCATTCAGTTCCGCATCACCCTTGTCGGTTGCAATGCCAAGCGGTTCGTAAAACACCGGATCACCAATTTGCTTGACTGGCATCCCGCGTTCTACCGCCTGTGCAACAACTGAAAGTGATTGAATTAGGCCATCCATGCGCACCCCATCGCCAACGGATAGATCATCAAACTCATTGATATCCGAATAGAGCTTCACTTCGCTGGGTGAAATATCATAGGTGAACTCAGGTGCGCCAACCACATCCATCTCAAGACGATGTTCCAGATAGGCATGGTAGGTCGAAGACCCAACAACACCCATGACTTTGCCATCTAAATCTGATGGTTTTGTCGCCGAAGAGTTTTTGTGCACAGCAACAACAGCTGGCGAAAAATAGTAAATCGCTGGAAAATCGAGAATTTCAGCGCGACTCTTTGTTGGTGTCATGGAACCAATCACCATGTGCCACCGACCAGACCAATTGCCGGCTGTCATCACTTCCCAGCCCGGCGTGATGAATTTGACTTCCACACTCATCCGCTTGGCAACTTCTTTGGCAACCGAAATGTCAAAGCCTTGCAACTGGTTATCATCGCCCAAAAAGGAATTTGGTCGGTAATCTGAGTTGGTGCCAACAATCAGCATTTTGTCAGCCATAATTTTATCCAGAACTTCGCCCGCAAATGCTGACGCGCTCGCGCCCAACACCATAACCGCTGCGGCTGTGCCCAAAAGAGCTTCTTTTAATTTCATTGTCTTCTCCCTTATTCGCTTCCCCCCCCAAAAAAAAGGAGCAAGAAACACCAGGAGCAACCATGGGGCGCTCGCTAAGAATCTCAAAATCGATTTGCTTGACACAATTCATAGAAAATCTCTATAGATTGTTTATGAAAACACCCAAACGCTTTGTTCCAACCCTCACAGAACTTCGCGCTTTAAGCGCCGTTTCAAGGCACAAATCTGTGTCAGCTGCAGCGGAAGAACTGAACGTCTCTCAGCCGACAGTGTCCTACCATATCAAACGGTTAGAGGAGAGATGGGAAACTAAATTGTTCCGCACGCAAGGCCGATCATTGGTGCAAACCGAATTTGCACAAGACCTGTTGCATGATGTTTATGCAATCAATGAAAGCATAGATAAACTCTCGCAAAGACTGAATGAAAAAGGCGCGCAAAAACCACTTTCCATCAGCACATCTTCTTCATTTGCTTCGATTTTTTTGGTGCCACGGATCGAGCAGTTTCGTCGCATGTATCCGCAAACACCCATTAGGGTAAATGTTGCAAATCGATTTGTTGATTTTTCCGAGGATCAAATAGACATCGCCATCAGGCTGCTCACCAAGCCGGCCCAAACGATGTCGTTGACCGAACCAAACATGGTGATCCCACTTCCCAACGAAACCATGCGCATCGTATGCTCGCCGCAATATTTGGATGAACTCAAACAACAAACTGGCGACTTCAAAACTGACCCAACAAGTATTCTTGGGCATGCCAAAATCATCGATGAAGATGGTACTTTTTATTGGTTAGGCAAAGACACACCCCTTTCAACTTTAGAGTCTGATGCAAGAAAAGAACAAATAGAAATGAACCATAAAAAGAAGTTTGAAC
>NZ_CAKZPW010000173.1:0-34552 GCF_937139385.1 uncultured Maritalea sp.
TAAGTATCGATAATCCCTCGTTAAACCGGATAAAGACGTCAGCTCCTTCTTCAAGCAGTTTTCGACGAGCAACAGATGGAGGCCGCCCGTTGAGGTGCGTGGTTACCGAGCACGGTCCACGGTTATCTCTATCCCAAAGGAAAATGCATATACCCCCTTTTAGTCCCACGCCGGGAAAAACGTCTGAAGCACTTAGATAATCGTCAATTGAACGAATGCGATCATCTTTCAGCATCGTCTCGCGAAACTCATCTAAGCCTTTTCCACCAGCAAACCATCGAGCAGGAATTATCATTGTCAAAAATCTAGGGTTAAGTTTCTTAGCTTGTAGGACGAATTTATCATAGATTGGTGCCGCGCTTGTGCCAAAGCCTGAGTCGGCAAGTTGGTATGGCGGGTTACCAATGATAACATCGAATTTCATGTTGAAAATACTTTCTGGTTTGTCAGTATGAATCAGCTGGTAAGCATGGGTTTCAAGTTCCGAGTCGCGTAAAAATGTCGCTTCACTAGCGCCACAGTATTTGCAACGACCGTTTTTCCACGTGTGTTGAATTTGATTGAAACGTATATTCCCATCCGAAGTTTCAAAACCTTCGCACACCGAAAATTTGCTTTCAGCACTCTTTGAGCAGTAAACAGAACGCCTTGATAGAAGCGCTGTCAATTCGGTGATTGCGATGCCGAATAACTGCTTTGTGAAAATGTGATTGACGCGCTCTTGAACATTTGGGAAATCATCTTCCAACCCAAGGACCAAGCGTTTAGCGATTTCTCGCAGGAACACACCAGATTTGCAAACCGGATCAAGAAATGTCGCGTTTTTGTTTGACCACAATTCGGCGGGAAGCTGATCTAAAATCTGGTTTGCCAGAGCTGGCGGCGTGAACACTTCATCGTTGCTCAAATTGGCTAGGCAGCTCAACACATCGGGATTGTAATTGATTTCAATCATGGTCCGGGAGCCTCAGATAATGGGTGAGTGGAAACTCGGCTACTGGCTTGGGTATGAAAGCTTCATCGCCCAAATCCGAAAACAGATTGGGGCCATCCATAGGTTGATAAACCAGCAAGTGCGCCAAGGAATAATCGCGGCGCTTAATCATACTTCCATTCACGGGTGACCATTCGGAAAAGACAATTGGTTCTTTGCTGCCATCAACTCTGTTTAGAGTGAGCGCGTCACCCCAGATGACATTTCGACTAAGCACGTAGTCAACCGAGTAGCGGCATTCTTCGCGGCATTCGGATTTGAATAGGCGCGAGTAATTTTCATCGAAACACGACTTCAAGCGGTTGCGACAATGAATGACGTTATCTTCAAGAAGGTCCACGCCATAGATTGATCCAATCGCAATGATTGCATTTCGCTCGTATTCCAACTGGTTTTTGCAATAACGCTCTTCGACTACCGCCATTTTTCGCCGAAGCACTTCAATAAGAAAATTACCATTGCCACAGGCAGGTTCAAGAAATCTTGAATCAATTCGAACGGTTTCTTGCTCAACGAGGTCCAGCATTGCATTCACTTCTCTTTCGGAAGTGAACACCTCGCCATGATCGACAACGCGCTGTTTGGTCTTGATTTGCGAATTGTCAGACAAATGGCAGCCACCTTTCTAGTTTTTTGGAAAAGTGTTCTGCGCAAAATTTAACGATCCAATCAATTTTGGCGGCGAGAGAGAGCTCGCCAGCCAAAATTACAGAGCCGCCAAGAAACATTCCCTGCATGCCCAGAATAGTCGTCAGGTCATGGTTAGGCTTTCCGCCAAACCAAATGACGAAAACACTAGCAATCAGCGTCATAAGCATACCGTAGATCTGAACGTCGTTTTTTGGTCTCTTTTGGTCTTTCGTGAATGACATGCCGTCACTGATCTCAAAGAGCTCTTGGACCATTTTTGTGCGTGTCTCTAACCTGCTATCAAATTTCTTCATTACGTTGCTGTCTCCAACATTTTTTGAACCAAGGGTGTGTCGTTGCTTCCACCTTCATCAAAATATTCAGATAATAGGAGCACCAACCGAGCCTCCCGTTCAGGCTCCATTTGAATTCGCTTTATTGCCGAGAATGTTCGGACCGCAATCACGGCATCAACAATGTTTTGGCTGCGAATGTCAGATGTTTTTGAACCGGCTCCAGTGAGTAGCCAAGTCGGATCGATTGCCATTTCGGTATAAAGTCTCACTAGGAATGATGCCGGTGGTTCCCGGTCATCAAGTTCGTAGGCTTTCAGTGCACTGAGTGAGACATCAAACCGCTTGGCAAACACAGTTTGTGATCTGCCAGTCTCCTTCCTTACTTCCCTTATGCGCGCACCAATTGACATTCAGTCTCGATATGGTTCATATTTAACACTATTGATTCGTATTTAACCCAAAATTTCCGAATCAACCCGTAGATAAACCAATTGTGTCAGGATTTACACCAATGATCCAGAGCTTAGAGTCTCCGCGAGAATTAGCCGAGCGTATAGGTTGGCCAGTCCGCCGTATCCGTAATCTAATCGCCAACAAGCAAATTAGGCATCATCGCGTTGGTGGAAGCATATTGATCCCCGCTGATGCAATTGATGAATTTTTGCACAGAACGGAAATCCAACCATGCCACGTCGAAGAACCGGACCGCGCCTTATCACACGCGCAAACAAGCCCTATTATTTCATTCGCTTCATCGACCACGACGGACGGCAAAAAGAGCGTTCAACGGGCACAGCGGATAGCGGAGAAGCTGAAGAAGTCCTCGAAGAGTTCCTGAAGGAAAGAAGGGGCGTTGGAAGACCAAGGGAGCACCGGCGCATTCTGATCGCCGAGGTTCTGGCAGACTATGCTGACTTCAAAGGCGATGAGAAATCAGCAGCGACCAGAATTGCCTATGCAATGATCCACTTGTTGGAATTCTGGGGCGAGAAGACCGTCGATCATATCAACCGTGAAACGCTTAAGCGATATGGTCAAAAGGCACCTCGTTCTCCCTCAACAGTCAGGCGAGAACTATCAGTCCTTCGTGCTGCCTTGAACCATGCCGCAGCGATGAACAGGATGTTGCCATTTGGGAAACTTGAGCTTCCTTCTGAATCACCTCCGCGACAACGGTGGCTGACCCGAGATGAAGTCGCAACGCTTATTTGGTCGGCGCGCCAAGAGTTTCGAGCGAAGAAGCAGTTATCGTATTTCATTCTTATTGGCGTTTACACTGGCGCACGACGAGGCGCGATTATGGATTTGGAATGGTCGCAGATTGATCTTGAAAGAAGGACGATTGACTTCAACAAGGCTGGTGCTGAACGTACCAAAAAACGCAGAGCTCAAATTCCGATTGGCCGAAAACTGCATGGCCACCTGTCGCGTCTGAAGGCGACCGCCGGTCCTGATGCTCAATTTGTATTTCACCAGAAGAGAGCCCCATCACGCCGCATCATCAGCGTTGTGAAGGGCTTTCGTTCAGCCAGTAAACGAGCTGGCTTCACCGATGTCACACCGCACACCTTGAGGCACACATGCGCCTCGTGGATGGCACAGAGAGGCGAGAAAATGATTGATGCATCGATCTATTTGAACATGACCATGCAGACGCTGAGCAAGGTCTACGCCCATCACGATAACAAACACATCACTGAGCTGGCAGATCGGTTTTGAAGGTACGCAGAAAGAACGCACTACGATTTAAAACCCTATGTAATTCCAAGCGGTTCTCAGTAAGAAACGTAAGCCCAAAAACGGAGAAAAAATAATGAAATCAATATTATATGGAGAAGCCAAGCCTTCTCCGAAGGCAGAGGTCATGAGTTCGAATCTCGTCGGGTGCACCAATATTATCAAAATGTAATCAGCACCTTGCGTATCTAGGTCATAGCGCCGAGATTTGTCAGGATCGCGTTGGATTTGCGGCGTCTCTTTAAATTCGTATTTCCGACATCGGGACGCCTGAGCATGTCATCATGTCATTTGCCGTTGTTTGCCGACGATGGTTTGGCGTTTAGATCCATGATCGAAATTGAAAGCCGCGTTAGTCTTCACAGGGCGCAGGGCAGTCTGCTTTGTGGCACAAGCAGACCCCATTCCATCCAGCGCCCCAAGAAAGACTATGTGGCTCATTGTGCAACAAAAGAATTCGCGGCTGTGTTGAGCGTTAGGCGACCTCGAAATCATTTGCATTGAAGTTCAATACTTCATCATTTGCGTCGAATATAACCTGCTGAAGCATGGCGGCTTTTGGGTAGACCTGTGCGTTATAGAAGGCGACGGTTTTTAGTTTTGTCCGCACAAATTTGTTGTCCTTATCGATCATCAATTGATCTGATGCTGCAATTGCTGCGTCGGCCATTGCCCATGCGCCAAGCGCAATACCGAAGAGCTCGAGAACGTTGGCGGCTGCGGCTTGTGGTGAATGGTCGTTACGTTGCACCAGCCATCTGGTTACATCTTCCACTGCTTGGGCCGCACCTTGTGCAACTTGTTCCACCTGTGACCAATCAACATGAGCATCGGTGCGTTGGGAAGCTTTTTGCGCCGTTTCGCGCATATCATGGACCAATTCCATAGCAGCAGCCCCTTGATCCCGTTTAATTTTTCGGCCAACCAGATCCAGTGCCTGAATGCCCGTTGTGCCTTCATAGATTGTGGTGATCCGAGCGTCGCGGAAGTGCTGGGCGGCACCAGTTTCTTCAATGAAACCCATCCCCCCATGAATTTGCACGCCCAAGGATGCAATATCCACGCAGAGCTCGGTTGACCAGCCTTTAACCACTGGGATCAACAAATCCAATCGACGTTGAAAAAAGGCACGCTGCTCCGCATCCATAGCTTTATGTGCCATGTCTTCAGCGGCGGCTGCACGATAGGCGAGTACTCGCGCCGCTTCGGTCCGCGATTTCATCAAGCCCAACATGCGCCGAATATCCGGATGGCCCATAATGCTTGGAGCGGTCCCTTGTGGCGATTGCCCTTGTTTGCGCTCCATTGCGTAGTCAATGGCGTGCTGCGTTGCGTGCTCGGCGATCCCCACCCCTTGCAGACCAACGCCTAGACGTGCCGCATTCATCATGGTGAACATATATTTGAGCCCCTCATGTGCCTCACCAACAAGATAACCAATCGCGCCATTTGCTGTGCCAAATGCCATTGTGCACGTCGGGCTGGCATGAATGCCAAGTTTGTGTTCAATCGAGATGCACTCCACATCATTGCGATCTCCAAGTGTCCCGTTCTCATTGACCATGAATTTTGGCACAATGAACAGGGATATCCCCTTCACCCCAGCTGGCGCGTTTGGCAAGCGGGCTAGGACCAAGTGAATGATGTTCTCACTCATATCGTGCTCACCATAGGTGATGAATATCTTTTGACCCGAAATCAAATAGTGGTCGCCTTGCGGTACTGCCTTGGAGGTTATTGCCGCGAGATCAGAACCTGCTTGAGGCTCAGTGAGATTCATGGTGCCGGTCCACTCGCCGGTTACCAATTTGGGCAAATAGACTTCTTGCAACTGCGGCGAAGCAAATCCAGCGATCGATTCAATTGCGCCTTGGGTTAAGAGTGGGGCTAGCATAAATGAGGTATTGGCCGAAGTGAACATTTCTTGAATGCTGGCATTAACCACCGACGGCAGGCCCATGCCGCCATGCTCTGCACCGGTTTTTGGGCTGTTCCACCCCATCTCCACCAACTGTTGATAGGCCTCACGCCAGCCTTCTGGTGTGGCAACTTCGCCTTTGGCAAATGTTGAGCCCTGTTGATCGCCCTTCTTATTAAGTGGAGCCAATACTTCTTGCGAGAATTTCGCCGCTTCACCCAAAATCGCTTCCACCATGTCAGGCTGCGCGTCTTCATAGCCGGGCATTTGCGAAATCTGATCGAGATCACAAAGGTTGTTCAACACAAACAACATGTCCTCAACTGGAGCTTTAAACGGCATTCTTGGTTCTCCTTGGAATATTTATTGGCAGCGAGATAGCTTCACGCGCTTTAGGCATGCTCTTGATATAGCGCGTCTATTTCAACAGCGTAAGCCTCATTGATCTTTGCGCGCCGCACTTTGAGTGTTGCGGTGACTTCGCCATCATCATGATCAAGTTCCTTGGTCAAAAGCTTGACCTTTTTAATCTGTTCGACCCGCGCCAGTCGCTGGTTGAGGCGCTCAATTTCCTGGTCAATTAGTTTCACGACCGCCGGGTTTTCCGCCAGAGAACGAAAGGTCGTATATGTGATCCCCGCTTTTTCCGCCCAAACACGCATCGTTTCAAAGTCAATTTGCACAAGCGCAGTTGGATAGGGTCGCCGGTCCGCAAACACAATGCATTCTTTGATGAAATGGGACGCTTTCATAGTGTTTTCGATCAGCGAAGGCGTTAGATTTTTGCCCGCTGAGGTGATCATCACATCTTTCTTGCGGTCAACAATTGAAAAAGAGCCATCTGGATGGTGTGCGGCGATATCACCGGTGTGCAACCAGCCATCAACTAGGGTTGCTGCAGTGGCCTCTGGATTGCGATAGTAGCCCTTGAAAACAATATCGCATTTTACCAGCAACTCGCCGTCATTGGCGATTTTGGCCACGACGCCATCAGGAAAGAAACCGACACGACCTTCGCACTCTCCCCAGTCAGGCTGCATACATGCTGCACCTGTGGTTTCGGTCATGCCCCATATTTCACAAATATTGACCCCAATTCCGCGAAAGAAGGTCAACAAATCAAGTGATATTGGGGCAGCCGCCGTGATTGCTATTTTGACATGTCCAAGTCCCAAGAAACTGCGCAAGTGTCTATAGATCAACACGTCCCAAAATTGGTTACGCGCTCTTTGCCAAAACGACCATTTTGACCGTGGTGTTTGTGCGCGCTTTTCAGCTGAATTGAGGGCCATTTCTGTGACCCAAGTTTGGATTGGGTGGGCTGTTTTGACCTGCACCATCAACCCAGCATGCATTTTCTCCCAAATGCGCGGCACACCAAAAAACAGATCCGGTGCTGCATCACGCAAATCTAAGGTGATCGTGCGTAAACTCTCGCCAAAATTCATGATGTGATTGGCCGCCAAAGCGTTGACCACTGTCATGTCCTGCTCAGCGATATGGCAAAGTGGCAAATAACTTAGAATATTCGAGCCTTGCAACACATGACCGCCAAAGAAGTCGTCGATCAGTTTACCAGCCGCAAAATAATTGCCATGTGAAATCTGTGCAGGCTTTGGCGCCCCCGTACTACCGGACGTGAATACCATGAGGGCGGTATCCTTAGCCTTTGTGGCCCCAATTCTCTCTTCAATCTCGGCAGCGTGAATTGGAAAAAGTTCTCGGCCCTTTTTGGCAAGATCTGCATAGCTTTGAAGCTCAAGAAAGCTTTCGCCCTGCAAGCCCTTTGGATCAAAGACAATTAGTTTTTTCAAAATTGGCAGTTGCCCGTCCAGCGCAACAATTTTGTCAAACTGCTCTTGGTCTTCAATAAACAAGAATTCTGTATCGGACGCACCGACCAAATGCTCAATCTCAACCGAAGGGCTGGTTGGATACATGCCCACCACTGTTGCGCCAGCGGCCTGAATGGCAAATTGGGACATCACCCATTCGCAACGGTTTTCAGACAAAATGCCAACTTTGGAGCCTTGCTTAACACCCAGTTCGACAAGTGCGGCAGCCAATTCCTTTGTCAGCCGATCCACGTCGGCCCAACTATATTCGTTCCAAATCCCAAAGCGCTTTTGGCGGATCGCTACGCGATCAGGATTCGCCCGCGCGAGATTGTGCACCACTGTGTTTGCGGTTTTAAAAACTCCATCGCTATAATTCTGCATGCTGTTGGAACGCGCCATAAAATTGCTTTTCTAACTCAGCCACCGTTTGCGGCGCTTATAGTGTTTCACATCTCGAAAGCTTTCCCTTTCGTCGCCTTCCTCGGCAACACCCAGATAGAAGCTGCGTACGTCAGGATCATTTCGCAGTTTGTCAGAGGAACCTTCCATCACAATTTGTCCGCTTTCCATAATGTAAGAGTAGTCAGCAATAGAAAATGCCAGGTGGGCATTTTGCTCCACCAACAAGATGGTGATCCCATCTTCGGTGTTAAGTCGTCGAATTGTATCGAATATCTCGGTAATGATTTTAGGGGCTAAACCTAACGAAGGCTCATCCATCAAAATCATTTCGGGCTGCGCAACCATAGCCCGACCAAAGGCGAGCATTTGTTGCTCCCCACCAGAAAGATACCCTGCTACTTGCTTGCGGCGTTCTTTTAGGCGAGGAAAAAACGTGTAGACTTTGTCGTAATCTGGCCGCGAGGCCCGCCCTTTTAGGGCATAGGATGCGGCCATTAAATTGTCTTCAACGGTCAACTCAGAAAATATCCGCCGACCTTCTCGAATGTGAAATAGGCCCTTGTGTACCAGTGCATCAGCGGAAAGACGTGCGATGTTTTGACCTTTAAACATCACCCGACCTTCGCGGACGTGGCCGTTTTCAAGTTGCACAAGGTTAGATGCGGTCTTCAAAGTTGTGGTTTTGCCAGCACCATTTGAGCCCAAGAGTGCAATAATCTTGCCCTTTTGAACTTCCAATGAAAGGCCACGCAGGGCCTGCACCGTGTGGTGGTAAACCACATCTATGTTTTCAACACTCAACATATTTGGCACCGGTCATTTTCGCAAAAGACATTGAACGGGCTGAGGGCACATATGAGCGCACAGCCCGCAGGGTTTGCACGCTATACTTCCAGCCAATCAGACGTCGGCGTGAACAACTTGCTTTCAGCTGAATATTGATAGACCCTGCCAATGCCGATCTTGTTGTTTTTGATCGTTGCATTTGGCCCAAAGAAGCCGCCCGTATCATGGTCCTTGATTTCTGACAGCATTGCCGCCGCATTGTCTGCGGTCAGCTCTTTGCCCGCTTCAGCGGTTTTGGCCAAGGTCATTGCCAACAAATCAAGCGACAACATGGCCTGCAAACCCCATGTTGGCATGTAGTTTTCCAACGGCGTGCCGGCAAAGTGCTCTTTTGAGAAAGCCGCCATTTGTTGATAACGCGGTGCCTCTTCTGAATCGTAGAAATAGCGATATGGCATGACGCCTTGATAGCCATCAAGGAACGGCCCTGCCTCAGCCGTCACCCGATCTGCTATGAGCTTTTCCATGCCCCAGAAGGTGCCCATAAATTTGGTCGGCAATCCAAACTGACGCGCACCGCCAATCAATTGCGGCCAAACACCGGTCACATAGCCCTGCAAAATGCAATATTCAGCGTCTGCCTGGGCTAGCTTGGTCACGTGGGTCGCCACATCCGCACCTTGCGCCTTGGTTGCTTCAACCAGCTTCACTTCAATGCCCAACTCGGCCGCACGCTTTTTACCAAACTCAATCGGGTCCAAACCGAACTCTGTGTTTGAATGGATAAATGCAACCGATTTGCCACCTTCAGCCGCAATATTTTGGAGCAAGATATCAAACTGGTCTTCGTATGTTGGACCGGCCATAAATTGGTAGGGGTTGGTTTCAGGATTGGCCAATTCAGAAGCAAACGATGTTGACGACATCAGCCGCGCTTGAGCGCCTTTAAGCTCTGGCGCCACAAGCTTCATGAAGCCGGTAGAGTCACCAAAATAGCCAATGACCGCATCACCTTCAGAGGCCAGCAGCCGCTGGTAGTTAGCTAACGCATTTTGCGCAACATAACCTGAATCTTCCACAGCAACACGAATGGGCACACCGCCAATACCACCAGCTTGGTTTGTGAAGGCTTCAAACATTTTCAAAGAGGGCGCAATGAGTTGCCCCGCCGTCGCAAATGGTCCAGTCATGGGCAGTGAAGCACCGATAATATATTGGGATGGTTGCGCACGAACGATCGCTGGCATAGCCAAACTTGCCGCACCCGCTGCTGCCGCGGACTTTAAAAATCTGCGTCGCGTAATATTGCTCTTACCTAAAGTCATAATATCTCCTCCTCCATATTGTTAGCCCCGCGCGAACGGCCATCTGTTCAGCGCGCGAAAAAAACGGTCCATGATCTGTGAGATGCCCAAGGGTTCAAACAAGACAAACCCGATGATCAATGCACCAAATACAATCTCTTGAATGGGCGCGCGCAATTGCGCTGCTTCGATGGAGTTGCCCATCATAGCCCCCATGCCGATTTTTAATAATTCTGGCACCAGCACGATGATGATTGTGCCATAAACGGGCCCCATTGTTCGCCCCATACCACCAACGATCAGCGCCGCCACCAGTTGTAGAGAGAGCGCCAATTCAAATTGCTCTGGCAAGATTTTGGCATAAAAATAGGCCGCCATCGCGCCGGCTAAGCCGCAAAAAGCCGCAGATATAGCAAAACTGGTTAGTTTGTACTTGAGCAGTGAAACACCCAATATTTCTGCCGAATAGTCCTTTTCCCGAATGGCAACGAATGCCCGCCCAATTCGGGTCCGGAAGAGATTTTGCACCATCAATATGGTTGCAAAACTGAATATCGCAATCAACACGTAAACCTCGCGCTGACTATCAAGCACCCACCCAAAGAAATTTGGGTCGGGGGTTGTTAGCCCAAGTCGACCGCCGGTCCATTGTGAAAAAGTATCAATTTCAATGAGAAAGATGATGATGAAATTTGCGCTTAATGTTGCAACGGCAAGGTAAATCCCTTTCACCCGCAACGAGGGCAATCCAACCAATATGCCAATCAGCGCCGCGACGGCCATTGCACCGGGCAACGCAACCCATGGGTGCACAATATCCGGCACCCCCCAGTGGCCCAACACATTGTGAATTATCGACACACTATAGGCACCAATGGCAACAAACCCTGCATGGCCAAGGGACAATAGTCCGGTATAGCCAATCACCACATTGACCCCCACCACCGCGATCAACATGATCCCCACAAGAGAGGCCATCAATATTGTGTAGTCATCTGCAAAAAAAGGAAGCGCTATCGCCAAAGCGATCATTGTGTAAACAAACGCCTTTTTGTATCCGTTATTGAGGATCTTCTCATCCTCCAGATAAGAAACCTTGCGGTTGCCGATGATCATATTCGTTCAACCTCCGGCTGCCCCATCAACCCATGTGGACGAATTAGAATGACAATAAGCACGGCAACATATGGAGCGATCTCAACCCAGGTGCCGCCCATTTGCCATTGCACCAAGGCCTCTAAGACCCCCACCAGCATCGCCGCAATAAACACGCCGACAAAACTATCTAACCCGCCCATCAACACAATTGCCAACACGGAGAAGCCGAATAGACCAAGCGAGGGGGATACGCCGTCGCGTGCCGATAAAACCGCGCCAGCCACAGCACCAGTTGCCGCCGCAATCAACCAAGCTTGCGCAAAAACGCGCGGCACATTGATGCCCATTGAATAGGCTGTGGATTGGTCTTCTGATACGGCGCGAATGGCAACCCCTGCGGATGAGTGGCGCAGCCAATAAACGATAAACCCAAATATCAACGCGGCGATGATCATAGACATAAAGTTGGCACCGAAAATGAAAATAGGGGTTCCAAAAAAGTCCAATCGAAACGCAGGATTTGGTGTCAAATGGGGCACAGATGCAGCATCGCCGGTCCACAAGAGGCTTTTGAACCCTGACAAGACAGAGATCAAACCGACGGTGACCATGATCATCGAAAAATTGGACTGTCCAAGAAGCGGGCGCATCAAGTAACGCTCAATGAAGAGTGCGAGGAGACCCGAACCAATTATAGCGCCAGCAAGGCCAAAAACGATCCGTGGGATGTTGGGGATCCAATCGTAAAACGCCGCTGTTGGGGAAAACATCTTGGCGCCAACTCTTGCTTGAGCGACCCATTCTGGCGTCCAACTTGATAACCAAGAAGGTGCCCAAGTCATATCTGGAATCAACACCGCGAATGTATAGTATAGATAGGCGCCAATCATGATCATGTAACCATGAGCAAAGTTCACAACGCGGGTCGATTTGTAAACGGCAACAATGCCAATTGCGATCAAGGCATAGAGCGCGCCTGCCATCAAACCATTGATCACAAATTGAGCAAATTGCATCGCCTTACCCCGCCTGCCCCAAATATGCATCAATCACGTTTTGATTGTGTGCAATGTCTTTTGGCGATCCGTCGGCGATTTGTCGGCCAAAATTTAACACAACAACTTTTGCGCATATATCCATAACCAGATGCATGTCATGCTCGACCAGCAATATGGTGGTTCCAAACCGCGCCTGCGCGTCCAAAATGAAGCGCGCCATGTCAGCGGTTTCTTCGCGATTCATGCCCGCAACGGGCTCATCCAACATCAAAAGCTTTGGCCGCATGGCAAGCGCCCGCGCCAATTCAACACGTTTCTGCAAGCCATAAGATAATGCCGTAATTGGTGCTTTGCGAATGTGGTCAATTTCAAGAAAGTCTATGACTTCCTCTTCAATTTCTTTGCGGGCTTGAAGCTCTTCTTTTTGTGCGCTGCCAAAATACATAAGACTGGACCAAACGTTGGCGCGCAAATGGGTGTGGCAACCAAGTTTGATGTTGTCCAAAACCGTCATGCCACGAAACAATGCGATGTTTTGAAATGTGCGAGACATGCCCGCATGGGCTCGGGCGTCGGGTTTGAGGGGCGACACGTCTTTTTCTTGAAACAAGATACGGCCATGGTTGGGCTTGTAAAAGCCAGATATCACATTGAATAAAGAAGTCTTACCGGCTCCGTTTGGCCCAATTATGCCGGTAATTTCCCCCGCAGCCGCGTCAAAAGACACCCCTTGCAGAGCCTTTAGGCCGCCAAAAGACAAATGCACATCAGCTACTGACAGCACGCAATCCTCCCTCAGTTCACCTCACGCGGTTTTCCCGTCATTTTAGGTTAACAAAGAGTTTATGGGCAATCTGACTTTGAAGTCAAACAATAAATCTCAAAGTCAAAAACCCATATACCGCAAGGAAAAATCTGTTATTGTACACGCAAGACAATCTTTGCTATTGCCTCTCGCGAACACACGCGAATTCTCTTTTGCCCTTGCATCGACAAGGCGGAGGCGCCGCAAAATGAGCTGGAAGCTAAATGAGCCCGATGAGCGCGATCCAAAATCAAACCATATCTCCGTTTAAGCGCGAGGATGTTCGCTCCCAAAAGCTGGAGTTTATGTGCCGAGCAGCCAGCGATTTGTTCAACAAAAACGGCTATGAGGCTACATCACTAGATGAAGTGGCAGCCGTTCTTTCGATCTCAAAGCCATCCATCTATTATTATTTCAAGAACAAATCTGAATTGCTTTTGGCTTGCTATGAACGCACGCTCGATATTTGTGAAGAATTGCTGGAGATGGCAAAAGCGGAGAACGGTAGCGGATTAGATCAGCTAAGCTTTTTTATTGAAAACCTAATTGTGCTGCATTGTTCTAATGGCTCAATTGCCGTGGTAAGCGATGTGGACGCCCTGCCCAACGAAGCAAAAGCGGGCATTCGTGCAAGGTCTCGCGCCTTAACTGAAGGCTTGGAAGGCTTGGCCATATTGGGTGCCAAAGATGGCTCCATTCGCCAGGACCTGGCGCCAATTATCACGCGATTTATCATGGGTGGTGTGAACTGGATACCCAAATGGCATAGCGATGAGGGCAATCTTTCTCCTCAAGAGGTCGCCAAGGCATATCTCTCTTTTCTGACCAACGGCATTGGCGCGTCTTGAAACGCTTGCAGATAGACGAAGAGTTGGGTGTGAAGCTTTAGCCACACCTTCCTTTTTAACCCAAAAAGCAAAAACGCAAAAAAATCCCCGCCACAAATTGAGTTGTGACGGGGACGTAATTTTTGCTTGGTCTCAGTTTGGCTTTTAAGACCAGTGCTGGGTATTACTTCGTGACCAAACGATAGAATACGAAGTCAGATGTGGCGCCATTTACGTAGCCTTCAACATTGGCGCGCATTGCCACTTCATATGTTGCTTGGAACATAATCACGATTGGTGACTTGGCCTGCACTTCTTTTTGCAGCTCAATATACATCTGATTACGCTTTTCAAGATCGGGTTCAGCGAGCGCGGCTTTTGTGCCTTTGTTCAACTCATCTGGAACCGCCCAGCCATTACGCCATGTTGTGGTTGCTTGATAGTTCTCATCGGAATTGTCCGAGTTATACGCAAAAGCATATGCGTTCGAATGTGGGTCCATGAAATCTGGGCCCCAATAAAGCAACATAGCTTGGTGCGTCCGCTCGCGGTACTTCGTGATGACTTGGCTACCTGTACCTGGCAAGACTTCCAAGTTGATGCCCGCTTGGGCAAAGCTTGCTTGCAGTGCTTGCGCCATATCAACAAATGGAGCAGCGTTGATCACATCAAGTTCTACCGTAATTGGCGTCGCAATATTTGCGTCAGCCAAGATCGCTTTAGCTTTTTCAACGTCATAGTTGTAAGGCGTTTCATCAAGTGAGCCAGGGAAACCCTTTGGCCAAAACGCTTGGTGAACTTCCATTTGACCCTTCAAGAAGGTGTCAGCCATGCCGTTGTAATTGACTAAGTAGCGTGCAGCTTCCCAAATTGCTGGGTTCGTCAGGCTGTCAATTTTTTGGTTAAATGACAAGAAGTGAACCGCAGCTTGAGGGAAGGTGACAACTTTTTCACTTTCGCCCATACCCGCAATCTGATCAGGGGTAAGGTTTTTCGCCATATCAACATCACCGGATTGCAACAACAAGAGTTGAGTTGCGGATTCTGCCACGTGACGAATGATAACAGACTTAACCTTTGGTGCGCCTTTGAAATAGTCAGGATTTGCATCAAGAGTTAGAATTTCTGCCGGACGATAAGTGCGCAATTTAAATGCACCGGAACCAGCAGAATTGCCGTTTAACCATGCGTTGCCCATGTCGCCATCAACTTGGTTGGCCATTACGGTCAATTCATCAACAACGGATGCCGGACGGGCCGCCAAAACGTTCAACACAAAAGCAGATGAGAAATCGCCTTCATATTTAACAATGACGTTGTTGCCGTCAACTTTGACCATGTCAGCAACATTTTCTTTGGTCCAACCCAGTTGGGTCAGAATGAATGCTGGGGTTAGGTTCAGATCAACGACACGTTTGAATGAAAACGCTACGTCTTGGGGACGCACAGGATTTCCAGAGTGAAATGTCACCCCTTCACGCATGGAGAAAGTGATGGTTTTATTGGCGTCATCAACGCTCCAGCTTGAGGCCAAAGCTGGCGCTAAAACTGTTGTGTCTTCGGCATCATATTGCACCAAACGATCGTAAACGTTGGTGACAAATTCGCCTGACGAAAACTCATAGGCCTGTGCCGGATCAATTGCGACGATGTCGTCGATGTTTTGGGCAACAACCAGCATATTGTCTGGTGTTGCTGCAAAGACGCCTGGCGCCCCTGCGGTAATTGTGAGCGCTACGGAAAGTAGCGCGGCATTAAATAGCTTCATTTCCCTTATCCCTTTTCAAAGCTTGCTATCGAGTTGTCATTTCCTTTGGCAGTTGCCAAAGCCGCCCGACAAGGCGGTGTTAGATTACTTTTTGAACATGTCCGATGTGCCTACCCAAAACAGGCGCACGACGGTCTCACTTTCGTTCCACCAGCGGTGTTGGACATTGGATCTAAAATGCAGGCTATCGCCCGCGTTCAGACGCATTTTCTCTTCACCAACCACCTGCATGAGTGTTCCCTCAAGCACGTAGACGATCTCTTCTCCGGTATGGCTTACAGTTTCACTTCGGTAACCTGGCGGAATATTTAGGACGAAGGAAGACAGCTCGCCGCCGCGAAAATCCGCGCCAATGCGTTCATATGAAATTGAGGAGCTGCCCACGAAAAACGTAGGGCGTTCTTGATCGCGGGTAACCGCATCCATCGCTGTTGGTGTGGCGATAAAATAGTCGAGATTTACATCAAGGGCCTGCGCGATACGCTGCAAAGTGCCCAGAGATGGCGTGGCGTGGCCGCGCTCAACCTGACTGAGATAACCAATCGAAATACCAGCAGCGACCGCCAGCGATTCAAGGGTACGATCCGCTTGTTTGCGCTTTGCACGAATGCTGTCTCCCAATTGGGAAACATCCAAATCTTTGCGTTCACTCGTCAAGGGCATAACAATAATTTTTCTTTCATCATAATTTTTTTGATTTAAGCAAATATTTTTGTATATTCCAAGCGAAATCTTTGCTCTAGTAGAGCCAGCCGTGCAGAAAAAGAGATCTGGCGCGTTGGATTGAAGGCTTTGGATGCAACCAAAGTGCGTGAACTAAATGGGGTGGGCCGTGAACAAAAATGACGACACTGCGATTGCAGCTTCACAAACAGAGGCGTTGAGCAGGTATTTTGCGCGGGCTGTGCAAGTTGGAACGGCATTTGCAAAATTTGTCGCAACCATCGCCGTTACCTTTTTGGGGCTAGCAGCCCTTACGTTCTTTATTGGACGGGTTGTGCCAATCGACCCTGTGTTGGCCATGGTTGGCGACCGGGCATCCAATGAAGTCTATGAAGCGGCCAAAATTGAGATGGGTCTAGATCGCCCCATTCCTTTGCAATTTGTCAGCTACATCTGGGACGTCCTTAACGGCAACTTTGGCCTTTCAATATCCACACGCCAACCTGTTATAGAAGACCTTATTCGCGTCTTTCCGGCCACGCTGGAAATGGCAACTTTAGGTATAATCATCGGCATCGTGATTGGCGTGCCAATGGGGGTTACCGCAGCTGCGCACCGAGGCAGTTGGTTAGATCAAGTCATCAGAACTGTTGGGCTACTAGGGTATTCCATTCCCGCTTTTTGGCTTGGCCTAGTCGGACTTGCAATATTCTATGCCCGGTTTAGATGGACAGGAGGGCCGGGGCGAATTGATGTGTTCTTTGACGGCATGATCCCACCTGTCACCGGCATGTTGCTGATTGACACTTTGATCGCCGGAGAAATTGATGTTTTTTGGAATGCCGTAAGCCATCTCGTGCTGCCCGCGACGATTCTTGGGTTTTTCAGCCTCGCTTATATCGCCCGGATGACACGCTCATTTATGCTTGATCAACTCAGTCAAGAATATGTGACGACAGCGCGCGTTAAAGGGGTCCCTGAGTTTTTTGTGATCTGGCGACACGCTTTCAAACCCATTCGAATTCAACTGATCACTGTCATCAGCTTATCCTACGCCGGCCTGCTGGAGGGTTCAGTGATGATTGAGACCATTTTCTCATGGCCGGGAATTGGCAACTACCTCACAACAGCATTGTTGAACGCAGATATGAACGCAGTTCTTGGCTCCACTTTGGTGATCGGGGCGGTATTCATTTTCATCAACAAATTCTCAGACGTTATGTACCGCATCTTAGACCCAAGGGCACGCTCATGATTATTTCAAAACAGTGGTTGCTTGACGATGCACCAAAATCTCGAACGCAGGCGCAACTGGGCCGATTGTATGTTGTGTGCCTGCAACTTGCGCACAATCCGTTGGCCGTGATTGGTGCAATCATAATTGGGGGGCTGATCATTACAGCCTTATTTGCACCCTGGATCGCCACGCATTCACCGATCGCTCAAGATCTCTCCAATCGCCTATTGCCGCCAAGCAGCATCCACTGGATGGGAACCGATGAGTTGGGTCGAGACATTTGGTCTCGTGTGGTTTTTGGCAGCCAGATCACCCTGACAATTGTCATGCTCGTGGCCGTGATTGCTGCACCTCTTGGCCTTGTTGTTGGCGCGATCGCTGGCTATTTCGGTGGCTGGGCGGACAGGGTATTGATGAGCATAACGGACATCTTCCTCTCAATGCCAAAGCTCATTCTTGCGTTAGCGTTTGTTGCCGCATTGGGGCCTGGTATTGAAAATGCCATTATCGCCATTGCGATCACCTCATGGCCTGCCTATGCGCGTATCGCTCGGGCTGAAACGCTGACCATTCGAAACGCCGAATTTGTGCAAGCGGTAAAACTTCAAGGCGCCTCTTCAACCCGCATTATTGCGCGCCATATTTTGCCCCTTTGTACCTCATCAATGATCGTGCGCGTTACGCTTGATATGGCGGGCATCATTCTAACAGCGGCAGGGCTTGGCTTTATTGGCTTGGGGGCGCAACCGCCGTTGCCAGAATGGGGCGCAATGATTTCACGTGGTCGGGTGTTCATCTTGGATCAGTGGTGGGTTGCAACAATGCCCGGCTTCGCCATCATTCTTGTCAGCCTTGGGTTTTGTTTCTTGGGTGACGGTTTACGCGATGTTCTTGATCCCAAACATGGGAGCGAATAGATGAGCAATTTGCTTGATATAGATAATCTTACAGTCACTTTCCCCACGAACAATGGCCCTATTGACGTTGTCAAAGGCATTTCGCTTTCCCTAGGGCGGGAACGCTTGGGCATTGTTGGGGAAAGTGGCTCCGGCAAATCCATGACTGGCCGCGCAATTTTGAAGCTCATTCGTTCGCCCGGACGGGTTAAGGCAGACAGGTTAAGCTTTGATGGCATTGACCTTTTGACCCGACGCGAGCGGGACATGCGCGCCATACGCGGCGCAAGAATATCTATGGTGATGCAAGATCCCAAGTTTTCACTCAATCCTGTGATGAGTGTTGGAGACCAAATTGCAGAAGCGATCAAAACGCATCAAAGGCTTTCACCAAGCCAGGTGCGGGCAAAAACCCTAGCTATGCTGAAAAGTGTTCGCATTGAAGACCCTGAACGCGTTTTGGGGCTTTACCCACATGAGGTTTCCGGCGGGATGGGTCAACGCATCATGATTGCGATGATGTTGGTGCCCGAACCTGATTTGCTGATCGCGGATGAGCCAACTTCCGCACTAGATGTTTCGGTACAAGCGCAAGTGCTCGACATTATTGATAATTTGGTGACCAGCAAAGGCATGGGCCTAATTTTAATCAGCCATGATCTCAATCTGGTCGCTAGCTATTGTGACCGCATTCTTGTCATGCGCGCGGGGGAAATCGTTGAAGAATGTGCGGCAAACAAGTTGCATGCAGCACAACACCCCTACACGAAAGGCTTGCTCGCTTCGATGCCAAGAATTGACGAAGATCGCGAGTGGTTGCCGGTGTTTGAACGTACATCAGGGAGCCAAACATGAGCGGCATTCACATCAAAAACCTCAATGTTTCTTACGGGAACACGACAGTCACACACGATGTTTCGCTTGATGTCAGTGTGGGAGAAAGCCTTGCTTTGGTGGGGGAAAGCGGCTCGGGGAAATCCACCGTCCTAAAAGCTATTGCTGGGTTGGCCACCAATTGGACCGGCGACATTGAAGTTGATGGGATCGCTCGAGGGCGCTCAATTGACCCCGAGATTGCAACAAAATGTCAGATGGTTTTCCAAGACCCTTATGGTTCACTGCACCCAAGAAAAACCATTGATGCAACCCTTTCGGAACCGCTGCAGATCCACGGCATAAAGGATCAAAGCGCCCGGGTAATCGAACAGCTGGAAAATGTGCAACTGGATGAGAGATACCGGTTTAGGTTCCCTCACCAACTTTCTGGCGGTCAACGTCAACGGGTTGCCATTGCGCGAGCGCTAATGCTTGGACCAAGGTTTTTGTTGCTGGATGAGCCAACCTCAGCGCTCGATGTTTCAGTTCAAGCGGAAATTCTCAATCTGCTTAAGCGGATCAGAAAAGAGCAGAATTTGACCTATTTGGTGGTGACCCACAATTTGGCTGTTGTCTCGTTTTTGTGTGATCGACTGGCGGTTATGCGTAGCGGAAAAATTGTTGAGACCGCAGATGTTTCACAACTTAAGTCAAACCAATTGGCACACGCCTACTCAAAGGAATTGCTGCAAGCTTCTCGCCTTCACTCAGGTTCAAACGAAAAGACACCGCATAATGACCACGCACAATAACAACAACGCAATTGCATCATTCTACGATGAAATCACCAATTCAGCGACCGGCTGCAACGGATGGGCTGCATTTCAGAAACTGGTTGACCAAACCGTTGGGGCAAAACTGCTCACATTTATGGATGTTGACATGGAAAATGGAGTGGCGCGGCGCAGCTATAGTTCTGACGAGCAAAGCTATCCTGTAACTGGGGAGAAACCGATTACGCGCGATGATTGGTTTGACGTTGTGCACATACAAAACCGCGCTTTCGTTGCAAATACAATCGATGGTTTGGCCGATGTATTCCCAGACCATGGACTAATTGCCTCGCTTGGATGTGGCTCCGTAGTCAACTTGCCCGTTCGAGTTGCTGGCGAGTTGGTTGGTACAGTCAATCTTTTGCACGCAGAGCAACATTATGATGAGCAGAAGGTGCGCTATATCACTTCCCACTTTCACCAACCCGCCCAACTTGCCTACTTGCTGGCTCGCAGCTTTGGATAAAGGCAACAATAGGTGATCAGGCCGATCATTTTTGCAAGCCACTTAGGGCTGGTTACACTTTTCACAACGAAATTTATTCCAAGCGGATAATAATAGTTTTACTTCTATCGAAAAAACTTTACCATCCAATCTAACCGGACAAATCCGGGTACCAAAACAGCAAGGGCAAATAAAATTTGCTCATCGAAATGAAGGGGGACAACTGGGATGTTGGCATATTTAGCCAAACGCGTCGGCATGATGATCATCACGATGTTTTTGATCATTACGCTAACGTTTTTCCTTATGCATGCTATTCCCGGCGGCCCTTTCACTTCAGAAAAAATGCTCGCCCCAGAAATAGAAGCAGCCTTGAACGCAAAATTTGGCCTAGATGACCCGATCTGGGTGCAATATATAAACTACCTCAAAGGCATTCTGACGTTCGACCTTGGCCCTTCATTCAAGTACCCGGGCGTGCGGGTGAACGATCTCATTTTGGACGGCCTGCCGGTAACGGCACAAACAGGGTTTTTGGCCCTTTTGTGTGTTGCAGCACTTGGCATTCCGCTTGGTGTTTTAGCCGCGCTCAACCAAAACAAGTGGCAAGACACCGCCGTAATGATGTTTGCAACCATTGGTGTTGCCATCCCCTCCTATGTGGTGGCAACGGTCGCGCTTTATTTCTTTGCTCTCAAACTAAATCTAGTGCCCACATTTGGGTTAGACGATTGGCGCGGTTACATTTTGCCGGTGGTTGCGCTTTCTGGTTTTTGGCTATCCTTTATTGCGCGCTTGTCGCGTTCCAGCCTTTTGGAAGTGCTTGGCCAGGATTATATGGTCACGGCGAAAGCAAAAGGACTTCACCCTTTTACGGTGTTGTTCAAACACGGCTTGCGCAACGCGCTCATCCCCATTGTGACTGTGCTTGGCCCTGTTGTGGCGAACTTGTTGACCGGTTCTTTTGTGATTGAGCAGATTTTTGCCTTGCCCGGAATTGGCCGCCACTTTGTGCTGTCGATTTCGAACAGGGATTACACAACCATAATGGGCATCACCATATTTTATGCCGCATTCCTGATGGTCATGATTTTGATCGTTGATATGCTCTATATGCTGCTTGATCCGCGCATCAAACTTGCGGAGAAATCCAAATGAGCGACGCAAAAACCTCAATTCCCAGTAAAAATTGGGCGCCTGCAAGATTGGGAAAAGGCGAGGCGGAATATATCGCTGCACCTAGCCTTACCTATTGGCAAGACGTGCGCCAACGGCTTTGGCAAAACAAGCCAGCGATGCTGGGCCTTACCTTCATCTTATTTTTGATTGGGGCTGCATTTTTAGGGCCGCTGATCACACCGCACACCTATTACGATCAGGACTTAAAACTATCAAATATTGCGCCGATTTTGGAAGTTTATGAGGTGGATGACGGACAAGGTGCTCCAACCTACTTTTTCATGAACAGTGGCAATTTCAAGCTTTATGAGACAAATGAACACGGTGCTCTGAAGTCAATTTTGCGCGCAAAAAAGAAAGACCTGATAAAAAAACGTCATATCTACGAATTTGGTGATCAACAGGTCTTTGTCGATTTTAGTCAGCTGCCCGCGCGCCTGCTTGATGCTGAGGAAAACCAGCTCGCGGTTTATGGCACCAAGTGGAATCAAACCTATTGGTTTGGCACGGATAGTTTGGGGCGCGACGTGTTGGTACGTCAGTTATATGGGGCGCGCATTTCCTTGACCGTTGCGTTTATCGCCACATTGGTCAACTTTTTTATCGGCATATTCTATGGCGGCATCTCGGGATATTTCGGCGGCAATGTCGATAATGTCATGATGCGGATTGTTGAAGTCATCGCCACCATTCCGCTCACGCTTTATGTGATCTTGATGATGGTGGTGCTGCAATCAGGCTTCATCTCAATCATAGTTGCCATTGGCACGGTATTTTGGGTGGATATGGCCCGCATTGTCCGCGGGCAAATGCTGACGCTGAAAAACCAAGATTATGTAGATGCGGCAAGAACCATGGGCGCGGGGACTTGGCGCATTCTAACACGCCATCTATTGCCCAATACGATCGGTCCAATTTTGGTGACCCTAACCCTTTTGATCCCAAGCGCCATCTTTATTGAAAGCTTTATGAGCTTTATCGGACTTGGGGCGAGCGTACCAATGGCGAGCTGGGGCACTCTAACCAGCGAAGCGGTAGAGACTTTGCGCGCTTACCCTTACCAGCTGTTTTTCCCCGCTGCTGCGATCAGCCTCACCATGTTTGCCTTCAATTTTTTAGGTGATGGGTTACGCGATGCACTTGATCCAAGGTTGCGCACATGAGCAATCATCCCTTGCTTGAAGTTAAAGATCTCACCACAAGTTTTTTCACGTCTCGCGGCGAAGTACAGGCTGTGCGCGGGGTGAGTTTTGACGTATCACCCGGCGAAATTGTGGGCATTGTGGGCGAAAGTGGATCGGGAAAATCGATCACTTGCATGTCAATATTGCGGCTCCTTAAAAGCAATGGGCGAGTTGTTGCTGGGCAAGCCCATTTTGAAGGCCAAGATCTGCTAAAACTGGCTGAGCATGACATGCGCAAATTGCGTGGCGATGACATCGCCATGATATTCCAAGATCCAATGACCAGTTTAAACCCAACACTTACGGTGGGCGAGCAGATCATTGAAACCATTGTTGCCCATCGCGGTTCCTCCCGCAAAGCGGCGCGGCAAAGGGCAATCGAGCTCTTTGAGCTGGTGAAAATCCCAGAGGCCGCGTCGCGCCTTAATTCATATCCACACGAGTTTTCCGGTGGCATGCGCCAACGGGTGATGATTGCAATCGCCTTATGTTGTGATCCAAAGTTGCTGATTGCCGACGAGCCAACAACGGCGCTGGACGTTACGATCCAGCGGCAGATCTTATTGTTGCTCAAAGAAATTCAAGCGCGCCTTGGCATGGCGATCATTCTCATCACCCATGATTTGGGGGTTATCGCTGAAGTTGCCGATCGAATTTTGGTTATGTATGGCGGCATGGTGATGGAAACAGGCTCGGTCGACACGGTTTTCGCGCGCCCCAACCATCCCTATACTCAAGGGCTTTTGACGTCCGTGCCAAAACTGCGCACTGCTCACAAAGAGCGACTTCGGCCAATTCCAGGATCACCTCCGGACATGCTGCGTCCCCCGGTGGGGTGCCCATTTGCGCCGCGCTGTCTGCGCGCAATGCAGATTTGTGTCGGCGAAGTTCCCCCAATTTTTGAAATGGGTGATCAACAAACCCACAAGGCCAAGTGCTGGCTGCACCACCCTGACGCCCCAACAAATGATGAGGGAGCAGCATGAGCAAGACACCTTTGGTTGAACTCTTAGACCTCAAAAAGCATTTCAAAGTCAGCAGCGGCCTTTTTGGCCGCAACGCAAAATATCTGCGGGCTGTTGACGGCGTCGATCTAACGATAAATCGTGGAGAAACACTTGGTTTGGTGGGCGAAAGCGGATGTGGGAAAAGCACCCTCGCCCGCACCCTTATTCGGCTCTATGAGCCGACGTCTGGGCAAATGAAGTTTGACGGCGAAGACATCGCAGCTCTTGATCAAAAGAGTTTGATGCCGTTTCGCAAGCGCATGCAGATGATTTTTCAAGATCCTTACGCATCACTAAACGGTCGCATGACGGTGCATGACCTGATTGCAGAACCACTGGAAATTGCAAATATTGGCGACACGCAAAGCCGCACTGCGCGGGTGCATGAACTGCTTGAAATCGTTGGCCTGAACAAGGACCATGCGATGCGCTTCGCGCACGAGTTTTCTGGCGGGCAGCGGCAGCGCATTGGGATTGCGCGCGCGATCGCCCTGAACCCAGAATTGGTCATTTGTGACGAACCGATCTCTGCGCTTGATGTTTCCATTCAAGCTCAAGTGGTCAATATGCTTGAAGACCTGCAGCGGGACCTTGGGCTGACCTATTTGTTCATTACCCACGATCTGTCCATGGTGCGCCACATATCTGACCGGATTGGCGTAATGTATTTGGGTAAGATCGTTGAGTTGGCGGACAATGATGAACTTTATGAGAACCCTAAACACCCCTACACACGAGCGTTGCTGAGTTCGATCCCGATTGCCGACCCGGTTGAGGCGCGCAAGCGCAAAATCGAGGAAATGCAAGGGGAAATCCCGAGCCCGATTGATATGCCTTCTGGTTGTCGTTTTCGAACGCGCTGCCCTTTGGCCACCGAATTGTGCGCAACGAACGAACCCAAATTGAAAGAATTGACAGATGGTCATTTGGCCGCCTGTCACTATGCAGAGCCGTGACCTAATCCCTAGTTGGGTCACAAAAAAGAGGTGAAAACCTCACATAAAAGACGTCAGGCCATGACCTGACTTAATTGGAGGAATCGATATGAAAAAGCGTCTAATATCGCTTTTTGCCGCGGCAAGCATGTTGCTTGGCGGCGCGGCCTACGCCGAAAATTCACTCACTTATGTTGTGAACAATGAATCTGATTCATTTGACCCAGGCACAACCAATGAGACCTTCGCAGCGCCAATTATTGGCAACACATTCGAAGGTTTGGTTAAACACGCACCAGATGGCGCGGTTGTGCCTGCACTTGCCGAAAGCTGGACGATTTCTGATGATGGTCTAACGTACACGTTCAATTTGCGCAAAGACGCAAAATGGTCGGACGGTCAGTCTGTCACCGCCAGTGATTTTGTTTATGCTTGGAAGCGTGTTCTAACGCCAGCAAGTGGCGCGAAAAACACCGCCCTGCTCTATCATATTGCGGGCGCGAAAGAATTCTTTGAAGGTTCAGGCGTTGATCCGCAGATTTCTGCGCCAGACGATCACACGTTCACCTTCACTTTGGGACAGCGCGTGCCCTACATGATGCAATTGTTGCCTTATGCGACATATTTCCCTGTGCGTCAGGATATTGTGGAAGCGGACCCTGAAGGCTGGACACGCAATGCTGCAACTTACATTGGCACCGGTCCATTCCGTGTGACCGAGTTCAACATCGGTGAAAGCGTCGTCTTTGAGAAGAATCCGAACTATTATGGCGCCAACGAAGTCAGCTTGGACAAACTCACCTTCCGCCTGATTGCCCAGCAATCAACCGCGCTAGCGGCAATGGAATCTGGCGATGTGGATGGCATTGAATCGGTGCCTGCGTCTGAAATTCCTCGTTTGTCCGTTGAAAGTGATGCGTTTTTGGTGATCCCATCTTTGGGCACCACCTATGCGTTCTTTAACCCAGCTGCAAAACCATTGGATGATGTGCGGGTGCGCAAAGCCCTTTCAATGGCAATTGATCGCGAAGAAATCGTTGAGTTTGTGTTGCAATCTGCAGACGTTCCAGCGGTTGCGCTTGTGCCTTACGGCATGAATGTGGCGGGCGAAGACTTCCGCGACGCGGCGGGCGACTATGGCTTGGGTGAAGCTGCAAAAATTGAAGAAGCAAAAGCGTTGCTGGCTGAAGCTGGTTACCCGAACGGTGAAGGTTTCCCGGATACAGTGTTTGCAACTTACGCATCGCCGCCAATCCAGAAATTGCTCGAAGCCATTCAGCAAATGTGGAAGAAAAATCTCAACATCGATGTTGAAATCGCCGTGAGTGAATGGAAAGTCTACTATCCAGAAGTGCAAAAAGTTGAATATCAAATCGCACAAATGGGTTGGGGCGCTGACTATCCGCACCCAATGACTTTCCTTGATAACTTTGTTTCAGATAGCCCAAACAATTTGGCCAAATGGGCAAATGCTGATTATGACGCGGCAATTGCTGCCTCAAAATCAGCTAATGACCCTGCAGTTTCCCTCGCTGAAATGGCGAAGGCCGAAGGCATCATGATGAATGATCACGTGATCCTGCCGATGTACCATCGCAACAGCTATATGATGATGGGCAGCCACGTAAAAGGGTTCTGGCGCTCGGTTCTTGGCGTACCCTATTTCCGCGATGTATCGATTGCAAAATAGTTAGCCGAATAAGCATTGGGGCACCTTCATCGGTGCCCCTTCGCACAACTCTTGCAAAGGTGCCATTGTTCTTGCGATTTGAAGACTTCAATCTTATGCGAAATTTGCCCTTTGGAATAAGTACCTTGTATTGTGGCACGAAATGGCCCATATAAGCAGAGCGCGTTTAAAGCCGTCATTGGCTATCTGATCTTCCGGTTATCCGGTTTGTTTGGCTTCCCCTGATTTCGAAAACGTTTCAACCCATGTGCATGTCGCCCATGGGGATCTCGCTTGTGCGCTAGAAGCGCCAAGCAACTATATTAAAGGTATCAGCCATGACAAACGGCACCGTAAAATTCTTCAACTCTACAAAAGGCTTCGGCTTTATTTCACCTGACGATGGTGGCAAAGATGCATTCGTGCATATTTCTGCTGTTGAGCAAGCTGGTCTTTCAGGCCTAGCTGATGGTCAAAAAGTCTCTTACGAGCTAGAGAGCGGCCGTGACGGCAAGCAATCTGCAACTAATCTTGAGTTGGTTGACTAAATTGCGATTTGGGCTGCGCATTCGCGCGGCCCTTTTTTTTTCGCAAAGGAACCACGAATGATCAGTATTTTAAGAACTAAAGCAGAAGAACGTTTTGCTGCGCTAGAGCGCACAAAGAAAGTCGCATTGAGCGAAAAACAAGAAGAAGAAAAGAAGCTGAGCGAAAACACAGCTCGCTTGAAAGCTCTTCGTCTTGCTAAAGAAGAAGCAGATCGCGCGATTGCAAAAAAAGGCAAAGCTGGGAAGTAAGCAGCCCTTTTTCGCATCTCCAACTCTAGATTTGTTTTATAAAACTACGCTTTTTGCGCGATCCGGTTTGTCCCGCTTTCGCGGCCCGCCAGCGACGCATGTCCTTTGAAAACAAAGCCCCACAGCCCATAGATTGCGGTTGTCTGACTGTCTTTAGCGAGCCGGTGGCAAAGCGAAATCGCAAAGATGACATTTGCGCAGAAAGCCAATTGCAGCCATTTCATTTTCCAAGACTATTGCTGTTCAGCGTGAATAATTACACGCTTTATCCTTATGTAGAGCCAATTAACTCATTGATGTAGTGCAAATGCACTATGATTGCGCATGCACTTCTATACTATGATCTCACGCAATTCTTGCAAAAGAGGACACTCAAAACGCTAACCAACGCAAATATTTGGCGCTATGGAAACACCACAGATTACTATCGGACTTTATGACGATTTAATTACACAAACTTATATGATTGGCACGGGCGAAGCATCTTTGGATGACGTTTTGGGCGTATTCCATGATGCATTTCCCTTTATGATGACCGCCTTCCACGGATACGACATAAGGGATAGGTTTAATCTGCTGTTTGCTTTTCGGGGCGTAAGTGAGAGCAACCTAAATGCATATTTGGAGCATTATGCCGACGTAAATCCCTATAGGAAATATATTGCTGATACTGCCAGCATTATGCGTATAAGCGTTGGTCAAGACGTCATGACCGACGACGAGCTATCCAAAACTGAATTTTATAACGACTATCTAAAACCAAATGGCGATGTTGGCCAGACCTTTGGGCTTCCATTGTTCATGGAGAAAACCCGTTTCTTGCATTGGAGCAACAATTACAATGCGCGCTATGCACGTGATGCAGCTGTGGCGCAGAATGTGGTTGCATGCCTAGCGCCACATATTCGCCGAAGCATGGAGATGCTGCGTCAGTTGGAAGGCTGTTTGATTGAGAAATCCGGCCTCAAACACGCCTTGCACAGATTTTCAACACCAACTCTCATCTGCAACTCGGCGTTAGAGGTGTCGTTTATCAATGATGCTGGAGAAGATTTGCTGCGGGCGGGGCGGGTCATGGACGTGAAAAAAGGCAAGCTCCACTTTTTGTCATTTCTCGACCATAAAAATCTGAAGCAGAAAATTCGACAGATGTCCAATCCAGAGACATCGGGGATCGCTGATCAACTGCATTTGTTTACCCGGTTATTGTTGCCGCTACACAAACCAATGCTCGCGTTTGTGGCACCCTTACCTTCAGATGCACCACAACGCACACTTCTTGGCACCCCGATTGAGCGGCAGGTGCTGGTGCTGCTGATTGATCCCAATCACATGAACATTCCAAAAGAAGAATTGGTACAGGCTGCCTTGCACATAACGCCGGCTGAAGCGCGATTGGCATGTGCAATTGCTGCGGGCGATTCACTTCGCCACTATGCGGAGGTTAACGCCTTATCCTACAATACTGCGCGCAACCAGCTCCAATCTATCTTTCACAAGACGGGCTGCCAAAAGCAAAGTGAGATGATCCAAATTATTACAAATATTTTTTCACGGCTAAACTTACAACGAGACGACTAAGAGATAAGCCCAATGCGATAGAAACTCTAAGCACTAATTGATGAGGCGGCATCTGCCAACAACTGCAAATTGTTCGCCACAATGATGCTGTCGGGTTCGATTTTTTCTGCTTTTTTGAAGTTCGTGTAGGCCGCGCTCAAATTACCACGCAACATTTGGGAGTAGCCCAAATTGTTGTAATATTGGGCTGTGGCACCAGTAAGCTTGTACATGGCTTTGTAGACGCGATCTGACAGGTCAAAGCGTCCAAGCATATCGTAAGATGCACCTAGCCCAACATACCCCTCAGGGTCTTTAGGGGACAGCTCTACGACGCGCTTATAGAAAGCCGCTGAATAACCGAAATTGTTGTTGCGAAAATGAGATCGTGCTTCGGTCAGGGCACCGGCGGCTGTATAGCTGCCTTTATCTGAGATGTCTGCGACTTCCAATCGTTTGCCGCCAAAGGCGCTTGAGCTTGCAAAGTTTGCGGTTGTGCATCCGGACATCGACAATGCGGCCAAGACCATCAGAACCAGTCCAAAATGCATTTTTCCTATCGAATGAACACTCATTTGCTAAGCCCCGAAATTGTGGTTGCTCGGTCGCCATTGCAACGGCGATCAAGCTGGAACGAGCTTAGCAAACTGCGGAGTATGCTTTGTAAATGGGAGGGTAAATGTTGATTCTAGACTTAATGAGAGCTTAAGCAGCTCCATCAGTTTTGTTCTTAACTACTCTTCTGCGTCTGGAACTACTTTGCCGTTTTTGCCTAAGCCGCCGACTGAATTTGCAGCTGATGAAGATGGATTTGTGGTGGATTGCTCAAGATTGGCGCGCACAGCATTGCCCGCATTATGTGCCACACGATCGGTGCGCTGGGCATAGTCGTATGAGCAGCCCGCCAAAACAGAAAATGCACCAAAGGCAAGCGCCAAGATGGCCACATTTACGATGTGTGAAAGCCTAGTCATTGTCCGCTCTCCTCGCCCAAATCAATATCATAGCCGTAGGCGCCAACAACCCCTGCTCCGGCTCGAAATCCTTTGATCATTTTGGGTGTTACTTCAAGTTTGCCCAAGGCAAAAAACTCAAAATCATTTGCTGGCAAACTAGCGTCCAATGGCGATGCAAGAATTTGCCCCGGCACGGCGGGTTGTACAAGTCTTGGTGTTACAATAACCACCAGTTCCGTATCGTGCTTTTTGTACCCTGAGGATTTAAACAATGAGCCGATCACCGGCACGTCGCTTATCCAAGGCAGCTGATCTTGACTAAGGTTGGTGTTGTTTTGCAGCAGGCCTGCCACAGAGAAACTTTGCCCATCACGCAATTCCACCGTTGCATCAAGCGTGCGGGTGTTAAATATGGGATCGCCTGCGGTTGTGAAACTCCCAATGTTGCTCACTTCTGGCGTTAAGTGAATTTGAATTCTTCCCCCATCCAAAACCACCGGCGTAAAGACCAATCTGACCCCGAAATCTCGATATTCAAGCGTTGTGGACCCATCTGATGCGCGCACACGAATGGGCACTTGCCCCCCGGCCAAAAAGCTCGCCTTAATTCCGGATAGTGTCGTTAGATTTGGCTCCGCCAGCGTGCGCACCAATCGTTTTGTTTCAAGGGCATTGATTGTTGCATTTAGGCTGGTTCCGGTAGCACCAGACAATACGGTCGCGACAAATGATGAGAAGGACTTTGCGCCCGAAGATGGACTATCGGCGCTATTGTTTCCGATCGTTGCGGTTACACCACCAACTGAGCCACCCCATTGAACGCCAAGTTGGCGGCCCGCGTCCCGCTGCGCTTCAAGAATGCGCACTTCAAGATTGACTTGTCTGCCCCCGCTAATGGTCATGGTGTTTATCACCGCTGGGCTGCCGTATTGGTCAACGATTTCAAGGACTTTTTGCATCGAGTATTCATCGACGACGGAGCCTGAAAGCCGAATGCGACCATTGATCGTGTGAATTTTGACATCCGAATTGGGAATTGCAGCTCTGATGGAGCGGGACATATCGCCAACGTCAGCGCTGATCTCAACGGCCAGAAGCCCAACAGGCGTTCCATCTTCTGAAAACAAATTGACCGTTGTGGTACCGAATGACTTTGCCACCAAATAGAGCGATTTATCCGTGATTGGTTGAGCTTCAGCAATCGAGGGGTTGGCACTAACAATTTTTGTAACAGGTTCAGACACAACCACGGTAATCGCTTGGGAAACCGGCAGATTGATCCGCAAGACTGAGGTTGTGCTTAGATCATAGTTGACCGTTTGGGCCACTGACGGGGTCGCAACAGAACAAAAAATCGCCGTTAAAACTGCACAAAGAACTTTCAAGTGGCATTGCGCCAAGTATCGTGACATTTTCATACAAGTACCCGTACGATTTTGACTGTTGTTTCTTGCGATCAAATTTCGCTTCTCTACCGCATTTTCTATGTTTATTGCGCGATGCTATCACCGCAACATCAATAACGGCTTAACGGCCAAAGTCGCCAGTGACGATGCTTAAATTGGGTCAATGTAGGGCGCTCGCACTGGCCGGTGGGTTCCAGAATGGGCTGGTTAGTCGAATGGTTTGATTGACACCGCTGCGGGCAAGGTCTCGACTTTGTGAAAAATCCACCATTGAGCGCAACACCAAAGCAAAGGTGCCAATGTTCGTTGCCCCAACGATAATTTCGGCCTCAGCGGGATCAAGTTCCAAGGTTGCTATGACCTGATCTTCCACCATTTCGGCATAGATCTCGTCTCGATCAACTTGGTCGCCGGTGGCCCCTAATTCGCCGACACGCGCGTTGAGGGCAAGCACCCTGATATTGCGTAATATTGTCTCTGAGACCTGACCCTGAGGCGCATCGCGTGTCAAGACAACGTCCACGCGGTCATTGGGCACGATGAAGCCACCAGATGCCGCTTGCCCGGACACTGTGACAGATACCCCACGCATACCCTTACTTATGAGGGCGGACATATATCCGCCAGTATCACGCGCTAGTTTTTGTTCACGAATGGGCTCCCCGGCAAAAAATTCGAACCGCGTAATTGTGCCCACCAGTCCATCGATAGCGCCTGGAACATCCTCAAAGGTTATATAGTCATCGCGCATCAGTTTTGTCGGCCAATCTTGCCACTCAACATGATCCTTTGTGAAACGCTGCCCCATCTCAACGGTTTGTTTTGCCACCAGAATGCGGGGCAAGACCTCAACTATGGGTTCGCGAACAATTTCAATGGGAGTGGCAATCGCAACTTCTTCCTTGCCTTGCATGGACAAAAAAGCGGCAAGCCCACCCGCAAAAAGTGCCACCATAAGCAGGATCAAGCGTGCGGGTTTGAAGCTGGAACGGTTTTGGCCTTTAAACCCCATGCCGCGCAAGATTTTGTTTTCCACTTCTGGTGCCAATTGCCAGTTCAATTCAGAACGCAATTTATCCATATTGCGCCGATCACCTTGTCGACGTTCAGGACCTCTATAATTTGGATCATTTCCTTGCCGACGGTCCCCCTTCCGGCGTTCCTGACCATCTGGTGCATCGGGGTGACGTTCTTCAACATTGGGGACAGCCACAGGTTTTGGCGATGGCTGGGTTTCAACATCCGGCGCGGCTTCCAATGATGGTTCTGCCACAAAATCTTCATCCATTTTGATCGGTGGGGTTAGAATACGTCTGTGCAAAACGCCCTCGCTGGTGTTGATGCTGGTGCCAATTGCGCGGCACGATTTCTCATCGAAGCAGTTTACGATAGAGAGTTCACTGGTTGGTATGAAAATTAGATAAAAACACGTACATCGCGACCACCACATTTTAACCACTGTGGCAAACATATTGAGCGGTGCTGGCAGGGGCTAACACGTTGTTTTCCCCCAATTGGCAAAGCAAAAACTGCTGCAAAGAGCCGCATGTTTTACTTCGCACGCCCAGCCGCAATTTTGGCGACATACAGTTAACTAAGTTCAGGTAAACTCGGCCAACCCAATTTGAATTTGATGGACTTCGCTTCCAAATGACCTCGCGGATTGAAATTGAAGAACTGCTCCAGGATGCATTCCAGTACTATCTGGACGGCAATCCACAAATGGCGCTTCAATGCGACATGGACGCTCTTCGAATGGCGCAAGGTTTGGGCGACCCGCATCTAATCGCGCGTGCCAGCATTGAAGTTTCTCGTTCCTACCGTTGGTTGCACAAGCCGAAACAGGCCGTGGAGCATATTCACAATGCTCTCGCGCTTTTCAATCAGTTCGATGATCCCGCGCTTTTTGCCTATGCCTGCTTTATCCACGCTCGCGTGCTCATGCAGGTTGGCCTTTCCGATGATGCCTACAATGAATCCATGAAAGCGTGGGAGTGGGCTGAACAAAATGGCGACATCGAGCTGCAGGTGCGGGTTTTGGACGTCCAAGCCATTGTTTTTGTTATCGCTTCCAATCTTGAAAAAGCGGAGATCTTGCTCGACCGCGCTCAAGCTATCCAGGACGAACACAACTTCGCTTCCATGCGCGCAGTTTTGCCGCTGCATCGTGGTTTTTTTCATTCCCGCTCTGCGGACTTTGCGCTTGAGCAGAATGATGAGCAGGGTCACAAGGACCATTATCAAGTTGCATTAATGTGGACGGAACAAGCCGCTAAAGCGGCAAAGGAAAACGGGCAAACCTGGTACCAATTTGTGACGCTATGCAATGGGGCGGAATGCGCGGCCGTACATGGCGATTTTGATACAGCAGAGCAAATGCTAACTGAGGTTAGCAAGCTCCCACAAGGGTTGATGGACGTAGGAGCTGTGCACTATCTTTATACACGCAGCGAAGTTGCGAACAGGTCCGGTAACCACCAACTTGCCATATCTTATGGCCATAAGGCTTTGGAGGCGGCGAAAGCAAATCCTGATGCGGATAATGTGATGAATGCGCATCGGCGCGTTGCCGAAGCATATGAAGCAGCGGGAGATTTTGAAGCCGCATTCGGTGCCTTCAAACTCTATCACAATCACTTCAAGAAATCATTGGCGCGACGTGCTTATTGGCAAGATCGAATGGCGGAATACAAAAGCAATGTACGGGATATGCGCGATCAATTGAATCGCGCGAATGTGCATGCGGAGCAGATGACAAAAGAGGCCCACCAAGACGCACTAACCGGCCTGGCAAATAGACGCGCTTTTGATCAAGCCATGTTGCAGCTAGACGCAGATCGCAACACCGCCTACGCCTTGGCGATATTGGACCTTGATCACTTCAAGCAGATCAATGACGAATACTCTCATTTGGTGGGCGACGATGTGTTGCGCATAGTTGCAAATATCTTGCAAGAACATTGTCGTTCTACTGATTTGGTGGCGCGAATTGGTGGCGAGGAATTTGCGATTTTGCTACCCCGTGCCTCACTTGAAAACGCAATGATTATCTGTGAGCGCATTCGAAAACACATCGCTTCATACGATTGGCAAGCACTTGAGGCAGACCTAGGTGTCACTGTTAGCGCGGGCATCGCAATGTCCCATGAAGGACGCAATACGCTGGATGTATTTGCTGTTGCGGATGCCCGCCTTTATCACGCCAAATCCAATGGCCGTGACAGGGTGGAAGCATATGCACTGCCCGCAAAAGGAAGTGATGTGAGTTGGGCCTAAGGCCTACCTAACAATGGTTACGATGTTTTGACCTAATTGTCTCGGGTCAGTCGGCGCATAAGACTTGATGTATCCCATCGGTTGCCGCCCATTGATTGAATTTCTTTGTAGAACTGATCAACAAGTGCGGTGAGGGGCAGTGAGGCCCCATTTTGATCCGCTTCAGCCAAACACATGCCCAAATCTTTGCGCATCCAATCAACAGCAAAGCCAAATTCAAACTCGTCCTTGAGCGTTGTCGCACCCCGGTTTTCCATCTGCCATGAGCCGGCTGCACCTTTAGAAATAACAT
>NZ_CAKZPW010000174.1:0-3552 GCF_937139385.1 uncultured Maritalea sp.
TGCATCAGAAAGTTCTTGTTCTGGCATCCCAATTACTGGTCGGATTTGCTGAACAAGTGGGTCTGAATATCTGTACTGCGGTGAATTGTCGTAGCGAGACAAGGCCGCAGCTCTTTGCATCGCGTCGGGGATTTGCGCTATAGCGGCTCTAATCTTAGCATCCTTGCCAAGAAAAATCACAAGCGCCTTGAATTGCCAAGGCTCTAGTGGGGAGTCGGCAGGCCCAGGAGGAACTCGATTGTCTGTATATATCTCACCATCAAACTTCCAGCCGACTTGAACATGATCGGGGCATTCAACCGCGCTAAAACTATCCGCGTCAGAAGCGTCTTTAATCACTATTACGTTAGTCACAATACCGTTTTCAATTATTGCCGCTTTCATAACTACCTCACTTCAATCTCAGTATTACAACAATACCACTAGAACCGTTTGCATTATCGCCGCCGTGGCACCCGCTGCCGGGTGCGCCATATCCACCCCAAAAACTTGCGCCGCCGCTCCCAGACCCATTTACACCGTCTTTTCCGTCACCTCCAGGGATCGGCACCGCCCCAATGGTCGATGATGACCCCGAACCGCCTGTAGAACCTGAGCCCGCACCCCCTCCGCCTGCCGAGAGAATCCCCCCAATGCTGGTTTCCCCGCCAGACGCCCCTATGGTAATAGCTTGCATACCCACGCTCCCTTCAACAATGCCAATTGACGTTGCCCCGGCCCCGCCTCCCCCTGTCCACCCTGGTCCGGCAGAACCGCCACCACCAGTGCAAAAAACTAAATACTTCTCCCCGCTAACGGGGTACCAAGTACCGGAAGAGGTGAAAACTGTTAAGGCAACATCACCTGTTGCGATCCCTGTGAGAAGGGAGCCGTCAACAGCAGGGAGCCGGGCCGACCCATCCAACTGAACTATCTTGTTAGCAGTTGTCCCCACGTCGCTCGATGTAAGCTTATCAATGTTTGTCAGTTGTGATGCATCTATAGATGGCAACTTGGCCGAACCATCAAGTTTCACAACCTTATTGGCAGTTGTTCCGGTGTCGCTGTCGGTCAGAGCACCTATCGCTGTTGCGACTTCACTTGCTGTCTTTGTTTCATACGCTGTCGCGCCTGAATTTGCTTGCAAGAAGGTGTTGGCAACCATAGAGGGTAGATTTACACCCGCTGCGCTTGCCGCCGCCGCATCAGCACTTGCCGCCGCCGCAACCACATCAAGCCCGGTTAAAACAACGTCAGCGTTTGTCAGCACAACATCAGCGTTTGTTGTTACAACATCTGCATTGGTCGAAACAACATCAGCGTTCGTTAAAACCACGTCTGCGTTAGTTGAAACCACATCCGCATTTGTAAGGGCAACATCAGCCGCCGTTGCCGCACTTGATAGCGCAACCGGGTCAAATAGTTCGCAATCCGTACCATCGGAAAACACAACAACCATGCGGCCTTGCGGAATGGTCACGCCAGTACCAGAACACTTGAACGTCAAATCATATGTTGACCCGGTGTTTTTGATAAACCACCAAATTGCCTTATCAGGCGCTGTAATTGTTGGCTGTGAACTCAAGCCACCATCTGAAAAAATCAGTGTGTTATAACGGTAATGGTCTGTATGATCTTCAAAATTGGTCGCATCAAGCGTTAGGTTGCCAGTGAGCGCAATCGCATTGCGGCCCCTTGCGCCATACTCTGCCATTTGAATGGTTTCGTTAAGCCCATCTGTGCCGCCCCAATCGGTTTTCACACCAACTTCAGGTAGTCGAAGGCCTAAAAGGTCTGTTGCTGCATCTGCCATTTATGAAACCACCGAATTGTTAGAAACCCAACGCCAATCTTCGCCATCTGAATAGGCGACCTGATAAGCGCGGTCTGTGATTGAAATAATCTGTCGTGCTGGTGTTGCCGGGGGCAGCCCATCGTCACCGTCAAAGGCATAACCGGGCAATGTCCGCCCATTGAGCGCCCGTTCAATTTGGGTCACCAGTTCGATTGCCCATTGCGGGGCAAGGTTGGAAATTGTTAGCTTAATCATTGGTTATGCACCGCTTGGCGTAATGTGGGTGACATTCGCGCGTGAACTTGTTTCAATGAGTAGATTGTCGAAGGCTTCTTGCTCTTGAACCGAGGCAACCTGCGCCGCCGCTGGGTCATTCATCCAGTTCGCCCAGATTTTGCCTTCAGCCCGCATCCGAATGAGTTCTTCAGCGTCCGTCATCCAAGGGTTGTCAGCCTCATCATCTGTGGCCGGGGCAACAACGCGCACCGTGCCAGCAACGCGAATTGCATAAGCATCATCTGGAATTTGATAGAACCGCAAAGCCTGCGCATAATAGCTGTAGCAGTTGGGTTGCCCGCTCGATATTGTGGTATCGCCAAGCCATAATTCCATTATTGCGGGCTTGATTTGTTTCATGCGCACCGCACGGCCTGAGATCACCGCTGTGATGAAATCAATCCCAATTAAATTCGGGATATCCGCATGGTCTGCGCTTGTGTAATCAGATTGGTCCGCAACGGTATTAAAGGTCACCTGCGAACGCTTTTGGTTAAACCAGAATTTCTTGGACCGATAATGATTGATCGCTGACGTTATTTCGTTCGCAATCGCGCCATTGGTCGTCAAATCGGGGCGCTTTACCTCTAGGGCAATCCGCGCTTTCATTATTGCAAGTGTGGTCATTGCTCACCCCAGAAAAGGAAAAGGTGGCAGTTTCCCGCCACCCTTAGTTTGTTAGCCAACTCGTGGAATGTAGTTGATTGTAACCACACCAGAACCAGCCGTTGCAGCCGTACCCGTAAGCACAACTGTTGCAGTGATTGTGGTGTCAGCAGTCACAAGGTAACCGCCCACGGCTTCGTCACAAGGAACGAAAGTTGTTGTGCCAAGGGCCAACAATGTGCCGTAAAGGTTGTCATCACTCGATGTGCCAATGTTCAATGTGTTTGTGGTGCCAGCGTCAAACGCCGTATTCACATGCACACCTGAGATTGGCTTCAGGATCATAGAACCCGCCGGGATTACACCAACAGTTACCGCCGTGCCATCGTCGGCAAAACCGACTGTTGCACTAATGCAATGCACCGCATTAATTGAATGCTCACGTGCAATGAGTTGAGTTGTATCAGTAGCCATTTTTCAAGCCCTTTCTTAAGCAGCCGGAGCGGCGTAGGTTGGGATTGTGATCGTGGCGAAATCTTCAGAGTTGAAGATTGATTTCTTCATGCCGTGAATACACGACACAGAGACACCCAGCTCGTTGTCATAATCGAACAGCTTTTCTGTCCAAACGAACTTGGTTGGGCCACTATCCTTGCCGTAGGCGCAAGACAGGGCTTGAGCACCACAGAACACTGCGCGGCGGGTGTTGGAAATTGCCGCACCTGTTGATGAGTTGATCGCCAATGGAAGGCGCGTTGATTCAACCAGCAATGTGCGGTTGTAAACGCCCAAAGCACCCGACAAAATGCCGTTGTCTTTGATTTTGCCGCCTTCAATGCTTGCACGTTGCAGGTCAAACCAGTTGCCCGCTGTGGTCGCATCGGCGCGAAGGTCCA
>NZ_CAKZPW010000175.1:0-2812 GCF_937139385.1 uncultured Maritalea sp.
ATGAACGTGATGTTCCAGTAAATGAAAATTATATCACACAACTTAAAGCCCAAACTGGTATTACGGTTATGGCTAAATCAAAACGGTTTAATGCAGTTTATGTGATTGGATTAGTAACAGAGGATATCATAGCTCTTGAGGATTTAGACTTTGTTGATTCAATTGATTTTGCTGATAAAAATCTCAATACAGATTCAAGACTTGCTTCAAGTCCTTTGTTCAACTGGTTGCCGATGTTACCATCCACTAAGGCGTTCAACTCGTTATTCGCGCGTCCATAGAAATGCGGGATAAACAACAAATTGATATCGGGTGCTACGCCACCCAATTGCCAAGTGCCAACTGCTGCCATTTCAACACTGCCCTGGCGCAAGGCACGGGGAACATCTTTCCCCTTATAGAGCTGACCACTGTGAAAAAGTTCAACCTCAATTTCACCTGCGCTTGCAGAGTTGACCCTATCGGTGAACTCCTGCAAAAATTTGGTATTCACGTGATTGACGTTGTTTTCAGTTGTGATGCGAAACTTCATCGCTTCAGCGAAGGCGGTACTCGGTAGCAATCCAATTGCTAGTGATACAGCCAATGCCTTGAATACATTTTGTTTCATTGTTATGTCCTCCAACATGACAAATTGCGGTAGAAGTGCAATCCAAAAAGGCCTAAAATTAGCAAACGAAAGTCTGCTAAAACCTCTGCCTCCCTGCAAATTCTGTCCCACAACAAGTACATTTCAATTTTATGCAACCGACTAAACACATTACTTCACCGAATGTGAGGTCGCTGCCAGCTAGACTATCGTTCAGTTCGATATAGATTGAAATTATTGATAGCGAATGCTGGTATCAATAAATTGCATAGTAGGGCGGTGCGCAGTTTTGGGGCAATTACGACCAACCGTGAGCCGCAGGTCCGCGCAGCGAATAATAAGATCTTGCTGGAAAACTATTACCTACCAGGTGATTTCGAACGCCAGATCAAAACATTCGTCGATTATTACAACAATCAGCGTTACCATGAGAGCCTGAACAACGTCACACCGGCTGACTTCTACTTCAGCCGAGACAGAGCCATTCTACGACAAAGGGAGAAAATCAGAGCCAACACAATCAAACAACGCCGATTGCAACAACAAAAACAAGCTGCATAATCAACAAACAAATGAACCAGAGCCTCCAGTAACTAAACCGCTCTAAATACCCATTTCATTTGATGACGGACATTCACGTTCGTTAAACACAAATGGCATTCCATGCAGCAGATGTTGCTGGCAAAACGTCACCATCGTCAGCTCATCTGGCACGATCAAAAATGCAGTTTCAAACTCGGTGAGTGTCATGCATCGTAGACCTTTTAGTTTGACTGCAATAGCCGCTAGTTTGATTTGGGGCAACCAGGTGCTAAAAGCAGATTTTACCAACTCATCATTTGGCTCTATCCAAGACGACAATGCGTCACTGCAAAAGCACAACTGAAAGCTGGCTTTTCCCATAAGGCGTATAGCTGTATCAAATATGGCTGCACCGGCGGGGCGCCACAAGTCAATCAGGTCCTCACCCAACGTTTTGCACAGAGATGTCTGCTTTCGGCAGGCGGTGGAAATTGGATGCGCTTGGTACGGAGGTCGGCTTTGGACCGGAAGCGCCCACGTGCTAGACCTGCGGTCTCGAATTGTTCGTATGACCGCTTGGAGCCCTTTGAAGACATTTGATTTGCGAAGTTGTTCGACACTTTCGGCCCAAAGCTGCCGTTCACAGCACCGCTGTTGACTCCAAGAAAACCAACCTTTTCTTATGACATGTTTGCGGGAAAATACTTGTTGTAGTTGCTTGGTTATAAGTCTATAACTAATACTCCTAATTAACACACTGCATCGGAGGCTAGGATCATGAATGCAGCTTCTCTAGGCAACAAGCCCCCCTTGTCCCTCGGACTTAGGATTGCATCAATTGTAGCATTGGTGTTCGGTGTGATGACTTTGTTTTCCGCCGGTAGCGTACTTTTCGGCCCTTCAGTTTCTCAAGAAATGGCAGGCGCCTACGTCGAATTTGTCGTCTGGTTCAACTTCGCCGCTGGTTTCTTCTATGTCATGGCAGCAATCGGCATTTGGCTCCAGCGTGCGTGGGCCTATCCTCTATCTGGACTAATTGCGCTGACGACGGCATTTATGGCCATTCCATTTGCTTTTCATGCCATCGCAGGTGGGCCTTTTGAATTGCGTACAGTAGGCGCGCTTGTGCTCCGCATTGGGTTCTGGGCAGCAATCACAATTGCCTTGTACCGGTCAAAACGGAACGCTCATAGATGAGAAAAACCGCTCAGGATCGAAAGGTCGAAATCTCAAGAACAGTGTTGGATTTGGCGTTCGAAGTTGGACCCGATCAGGTAACCACTGGCATGATCGCAAAGCGTCTGGGACTATCGCAACCTGCCATATACAAACATTTCCCCAGCAAAGATGATATTTGGAACGCTGTAGCAGATCATGTCTGTGCCCGCGTAAATGAAAACATCGCTCAAGCGGCCACAGGCACTCACTCCCCTGACGATCGTTTGCGAATGTTGGTTATTGGACATCTGCGTTTGGTGCGGGACAATCCAGCATTGCCCGAAATAATGGTTATGCGGACTTTGCAGAATGCGCATGGCCCTTTGCAGACCCAAATGCGAACAGTTATGGCTGAATTTCGGAATGCATTGGTCGCCAATGTTGCCGACGCTGTAGAGCAAAGAATTTTCCGAAATGATTTGGATCCCACGGATGCGAGCACACTTGTTTTCGGGATTATTCAGAGTTTGGTGTTACGAATGT
>NZ_CAKZPW010000176.1:0-6118 GCF_937139385.1 uncultured Maritalea sp.
AGCGCGAATTGTTGGGATCAGTGTTCGCCAGCTATCTTCACTAACAACCTGACCCTCTTCAACCCATAAAATATTAATGCTCTCTGCACTTTTGATATTACTAATGTTTCGAGCAAGGCCGCGCCAATGTAATAGCCCAAAAGACCGCCAAGTACGGATGCGACGGTGCAGATGAGCGCAAACCACCACGCTTTTTCACGTTTGGCCAAAACCATTGGGATCAGCATCACATCTGGCGGCATGGGAAAAAATGAACTCTCCGCGAAGGAGATGGCGCCAAGGGCTTTGGGGGCATGTTTGGATGCGCCAAGCGCTAAAACCCAGTCATATAGGCGTCTAATCACGTCACTTTTCCTCAAATTCTGACAAGGACAAGCCGCCCTTTTGGTCCACAGATGTAATCAGTTTGAAATTCGTGTCAATCAGTGATTGACGCGGGGGTGTTTTTGAGTATATTCCGCCCCCATCACCTTAGTGCGGGTGTGGCGGAACTGGTAGACGCGCGGGATTCAAAATCCCGTTCTTTCGGGAGTGGGGGTTCGATTCCCTCCACCCGCACCAAACAAAAACCCCGGTTGGCTTTTGCCAGGCGGGGTTTTGTTTTTTAGTCCTTAGCGTGCAGCCGGACCCATTTTTTCATGCCGTGGGCAAAAGCGTCTAGTCGCTGTTCCAAGTCGGGGCTAATTGGTTGGTCTGGTGTTGGCAGTTGGCTTTTGATGTCGTTCACAAACACCATTGGTCGTTGCATGGTAAAGGCTCCCATTGCAACGAGGGTGTGGCGCAAACTTGCTTGGGCATATCGGGTACCCCAGACGCCTGTGGTGCCGCCCAATATGGCAACAGGCTTTTCATTCAGTGCCGGGCTGATTGATATCCAATCGAGTAAGTTTTTTAGAACACCTGGAACGGATTGGGCATATTCTGGTGTTGCTATAACCACCCCATCGACGTTTTCGATCTTCTCGCAAAGGTTTAGAACGGCGGCGGGGCGTTTCTCGACGGGTCTCATATCTTCATTAAAGAGCGGTATGGTTGAAAGACCCTGATAGATTTCCAGGTCGATTTGCTCCTGTGTTGTGCTTTTTTGCAGTGCTTCCAACAATTGAAAATTATACGAGTTCTGCCGGAGGCTGCCAGCGATGCCTAGAAATCTTGCTGAATGGGACACGTCGTTACCTTTTCGAAGTTTTCTTTGTTGTAGGGCGATCGAATAAAGAAAGCAATATCTTTTCTTATTTGAAGCGGCCGCAATCGAAATGGGGTGCGGCGTGCCGCCGCGGCACCTGCGGCAAAAAATCGCTAATGGTTTATGCTTACTTAACTGATTTTGAGGCACATTGGCCCGTACATAACCGGCCAAGGGGCAGGTAAGTAGCATACTCGTTAGGGCGTTGTCGGGGCAAACGCGCGCTTGAAAAAACGAAGATTGAACACACCCTTGGTCGAATTTAGCGCTTTGGACCACGCACATTGTGTGTGTTCCAAGACTTTAGCCGGGGTAACAAGGCATGCATAAACTCAAGATATCTGCACGGATTTATTTATTGGTGGCACTGTCCATGCTCACAGTTGGGCTGTTGGCTTATTTGAGCATCTCCAACATCAATAATACGCGCACAAATTTGCGCTCACAAGAATTGGTGTCACTCACTGATTCCGCAATTGCAATCGTGCAAGCCAACTTTGATCGAGCAGAAGCGGGCGAGGTAAGTGTTGCTGAAGCGCAAGCCGCTGCACTGCGATCAATTGAGGACATTCGATACCGTGGCGCCGAGTATTTCTTTGCCGTTGACGATAGCGGTGTGATGATTATGCATCCATTTGCAAAGCAACTTGTGGGCGGCAATCAGCTGGGGCTGAAAGACGTGAATGGCAAGGCCATTTTTGTCGACATGATTGCCATTGCCAAAAAAGATGGCGCAGGCTTCATGGAATATGTCTGGCCGCGCGGGAAAGAAAAGACGCCGGTCGATAAAAATAGCTACGTTTCTTACTTTGCACCTTGGGGATGGATCGTTGGCACTGGCGTCTATATCGATGATTTGCGCGCCGCAAACCAAGAAACCATTATGCAGCAATTGGGGTTAACCGCCGCGATTGCTGGTGCGTTGTTGATCTTGGCCTATGTTATTGGCCGATCAATTACGAAACCGATTGATGGCTTGACCCGGGTGATGGGAAAACTCGCCGCCCGTGAGTATGAGGTTGAGGTTGTTGGTGCAGACCGGCAGGATGAAATTGGCGAAATGGCCCGTGCGGTTGAGATCTTTAGAGAGAACGGTCTGAAAATTGACCAGTTGAGCGAAGAAGACACCGAACGACAGGCACAAACACGCGAAGAGCGTGCGCAAATGATGCAGAACCTGCAAACGGCATTCGGCAAAGTTGTTGATGCTGCTGGTCGGGGCGATTTTTCCAATCGTGTTGATATGGAGTTTCCAGATCCAGAGCTGAACACTTTGGGCACCAGCGTGAACGGATTGGTGGATACGGTTGAGCGCGGTTTGCGTGAAACGGGCGAAGTGCTTGCCGCACTGGCCAAAACTGATCTGACCCAGCGTGTTGAGGGCGAATACCAGGGCTCGTTCCTTAAACTGAAGCAAGATACCAATGCTGTTGCTGATCGGTTGACAGAAATTGTTGGTCGTCTGCGTGAAACGTCAAGCGGTTTGAAATCTGCCACAGGTGAAATTCTCACCGGTGCGAATGATCTGAGCGAGCGCACAACTCGCCAGGCGGCAACCATTGAAGAAACATCAGCTGCGATGGAGCAATTGTCTGAAACGGTCGCCGACAATGCGCAAAAAGCACAATTGGCCACGCAAAAGACCGCCCAAGCTTCCCAGCTTGCATCTGAAGGTGGGGAAGCGATGACCCATGCGACGGGTGCCATGGAGAAAATTACCAGTTCATCATCCAAAATCTCCAACATCATTGGCATGATCGACGATATCGCATTCCAAACCAATCTGTTGGCGCTAAACGCTTCTGTGGAAGCGGCACGCGCTGGCGAGGCGGGCAAGGGCTTTGCGGTTGTGGCGGTTGAAGTGCGACGGTTGGCACAGTCTGCGGCCCAAGCGTCTTCAGAAGTGAAAGTATTGATTGAGCAAAGTGCTGGCGAAGTTGCCGAGGGAACAAAACTGGTTTCTGGGGCGTCGGCAAAGCTTGGTGAGATGCTTTCTGCGGTGCAAGAAAATGCGGCATTGATGTCTGAAATTGCACAGGCTTCAAAAGAACAGTCAAATGCCATTTCTGAAGTGGGCACTGCCGTGCGCCAAATGGACGAGATGACTCAGCACAACGCAGCACTTGTGGAAGAAACAAATGCTGCGATTGCACAAACTGAAACTCAAGCCAGCGAACTAGATGAAATCGTTGATGTGTTTCGGATTAGCGGTTCAGCCTCATACGAAAAACCAGTTGAAGTTCGTGCTCCGCAGCAAAAGGCCGCTGCACCGGCAAGGGCTTCTTATGCCAGCCAAGGCAATGCAGCGATCAGTGAAGATTGGGCTGAATTCTAGCACTCCCCATTGCGGCAATTGAAATAAGTGGGCGGGAAGGTTTTTACCTTTCCGCTCATTCCATTTTGAGCAACAGGTCTTGAAATAGTGCACCAAATTGTGCTTCAGATTCTTCTATTGTGCCGGTGTTTGTGGTGAAGGCCGCGACAATGTCATGCTTAGGTTCAACGATCAGAAATGCGTACCACATGGTGTTTGAGCCATTATGGAAAAGCACTTCACCATCCAATGGCGTACGTGGGGGGATGATGATCCAGCCGGCGGCATATCTTTCATTGTGTTTGGTCAGCTCGCTTGGGGTGTGCAAACGTCTTTCGGTCGTAGCTGACATAAATGAAGTGCTGCCATTTAGGGCGTCCAAATGCATTTGCCCATAGTGGGCCAAATCCCTTATCGACATATGAACTGTGCCCGCTGGGCCGATGATTGGTGTGTTATCAGAGCCAGGGCTTTGCGGGTCAGCGGCGCTGGTGAATAGAAAGAACCTTGTCGCATGGCCCCACGGTTGTTCGCCCTTTGGCGCGCCAAAGCCCGCGCTTGAAAGCTGAAGGGGGGCGAACAATTCCTCTTGCACGAGCGTTTCCCAGCTTTTGTTGGTGGCTTGCTCTGCAATGTAGGCGGCGATGGTGTACCCCAAATTTGAATAAGCAAAGGTCGTGTTTGGTGCATTCTGCGGCGGTTTGCTAAGTGCCCCCAAAACTGCTTTTTCTCGTGCTTGCAACAAAGCGGTTTCATCGGCGAAACTGTTGTTGAGCATCGTTGGAATGTTGAAATTGCCTTTGGCGCCTGATGTGTGTTGAAGCAGTTCAATTAGTTTAACGGGGTACCAAGCGATATCGATTTGAGATTTCTGGTTGGGCAATAGCTCAGCAATTGTTGCGTCAAAGTCCAATTGGTTTTTGTCAACGAGGCGCCCAATCATGCTGGCGGTCATGGATTTAGTAATGGAGCCAATATGCCATTTGTCTGTCGACTGGATTTTGTCCTGCTTTCCTTTTTGCCGCACACCGCTTTGACTTTGCGCGATGATCTGCCCTTTGTGCATCACAATTCCCGCGTTGCCGAATTGGTCCGCAGCCTCCCGAATTTCTGGTAGTCTTTGCTCTAGAAGTGTTTGAATATCTGATGGCATGTTCACGGGTTGGGCTCGCGCGTTAGGGATGGTTATGGAAAAACTTGTGATTGAGAAAAGAGTTGCAACTGCAAAACGGTTTAGGGGCAAAAAATGTGGAAACATAAAGGTTGGGCTTTCAGTATATTAAAACATATGAGATATATTTAATATGCCAAATGTCCCTATTCAAGATGCAGCAGAAGAATTTGTTCTAACGACACCTGAGCAATTGCATGCCTTGGGTGCGCCAGCCAGCCGCGCTCTGTTTCAAGGGTTGCTTGGCTTGGGCGAAGGCTCCATCAAGGAAATTGCGCAGAGCATCGGCAAATCTCCGCATTCGCTCTATCATCACATGGATAAATTGTTGGCTGTGGGTCTGGTGGTTGTGGCAGGCGAGCGCCGTTCTGGTGCACGCAATGAAAAGCTTTATCGCCCGATTTCGCACCTTTTGGCCACCGATCCGCTTAATCGCGATCCAGCCTATTTGGCCGCAATTGCTGACAATGGGGAGGCGGGCTATCGGCAGGCGGCGCGTGCATTGCGCCGCTCTTTGTTGGATGGTCGGGCGCAATTGGGCACAGAAAAACGTAACGCTCTGGCATTGCAGTTTACTGTGCCGTTGACCACAAAACAGCTCCACGATCTGACCGCGCGCATTGATTCACTTGTGTTGGACTATACAAAAGGTTTGGAAATGTCGGAGGAGGGTGAATTTCACCTCATTACATTGGGTTTAAGCCCTGCGGGCTGACGTTGGCCATCACTTTGCCTTAATGCATTTGCATCAGGCTGAACGTGTGGGTACAAGTTGGACACGTTTCAAAAGAAGTTGGGTAATGATGCGCGGATTGCGTCAGTTTTTCATCGCTGTTGTGGTTTTGATTGCGACCAGTGCGCCGGGGTTGGCTATTCCCCAGTTGCTGATCGACATGCAAAGTGGCGAAGTGCTTTTTGAAGAAGATGCGGGGGTTGCCTGGCATCCAGCTTCATTGACCAAATTAATGACGGCCTATGTGACGTTTGAAGCCATTGCGTCAGGGCAGGTCAACTTGGATACGCCCGTTATAATGTCGGCGAATGCTCTTAAGGCGCCACCCAGCAAAATGGGCTTTCCTGTTGGCACTGCAATAACACTAGAGGATGCGCTCTATTTGCTGATTGTTAAATCGGCCAACGATGTAGCCATCGCGTTGGCGGAAACAATTGGCGGATCGGAAGGCAAATTCGTCACCCTAATGAATGCCCATGCGAAAAACTTGGGGCTCTCCAATACCTTTTTTGTTAATCCAAATGGCCTGCATGAAAGTGAACAGGTCACAAGTGCGCGTGACTTGGCCATTCTTTCTGTGGTGATCCGCAATCGATATCCGCAGTATGATGGCATGTTTGACACGCGCACGGTTGAATTTGGAAAGGCCAAATTGGCCTCATACAATATTCTGCTCACCAAATTTCGTGGCACGACCGGCCTGAAAACCGGCTA
>NZ_CAKZPW010000177.1:0-2313 GCF_937139385.1 uncultured Maritalea sp.
TTACGGGCCTGCCCGGCGATCGGCGACGCCCACGCATGCGAACCAATCCCGCCTCCATCAAAACATCGAGTGTGCCTGTGGAGGTTGCTACACCCCGAACGTCTTCAATTTCGGACCGCGTGACGGGCTGGTGGTATGCGATAATTGCCATAATCTCTAAAGCTGCGCGCGAGAGCGGTTTTCGCTCTGTTTCCTCGCGCCGAAGCAGAAAGCCCAAATCTTGTGCGGTTCTAAACGCGTAAGCATCGCCCCGTTTTACCAAATTGACGCCAGCGTGTTTGTATTTTTCAGTGAGTTGCTCTGCTAGATGTTCCAAATCCGCACCATCTGACAAAAAGGGAATTGCCTCCTTTAAATGCAATGGTTCTTTGGCGGCGAACAACAATGCTTCGAGCACGCGCAAATTGCGGCGAACAATCTCGCTGTTTTCAGGTTCATTGTTTTGAGCCAGGTTGTTTTCTTGATCCAAAGCGTGTTCCCTAAAGGCCTCTCTTGCGTCTTAATAGAAGTGGCCCAAATGCTTGGGTTTGACGTAGTTCTAATGTGCCCTGACGAACCATTTCCAAAGAAGCGGTAAAGCTTGATGCAAGCGCTGTGGTTCGCTCTTCAGGTAAATCTATATATTTTGACAGGCATGCGTGCAAAGGTATCCAGTCAGCCCCCTCACCGATCAATCTTCGCAAAATGTCTTCTGCATCTTGCAGTGACCAAACTGTCCTTTGTGTCGGTGCATATTCAGCAGGTATCTGGCGCTCGCGTTGCGTGGCATAAGCACGCAGCAAATCAAAGTAAGTAGCCTCCCAAACATTCTTTCTATCTGTCACAACAGCTTCAGGGTCGCCTCGGCTAAAAATCTCCCGGCCAAGTTGGGGTCTTCCCATGAGTTTGGCGGCACAATCGCGCATCGCCTCTAGCCGTTTCAACCTAAACTGCAACAATGCAGCCATTTCTTCGCCGGTAGGTTCGTCGGTGTCATCTTCATGCGGCACCATCAATCGGCTTTTGAGATAGGTGAGCCAAGCCGCCATCACCAAATAATCGGCGGCAACTTCAATCCGACGCTCCCGAATCGTGTCGATAAAGCTCAAGTATTGCTCGGCAAGCGCCAACACGGATATATTCGCAAGATCGACTTTTTGTTTGCGCGCAAGGTCGAGCAGAAGGTCCAACGGGCCCTCATACCCTTTCACATCCACATACATGATGCCCTCGCCTCTCATCTTTGGGAGAACATCTTGCATGAAGTCTGCTTGATCTGCGTTTTGGACCATGTGACCTGCCTACACCATCAATTGGTTATAAGTGTGACGTGGTCTATGTGACTTGGTCAAGCAGGATTGGCAGCAAATGCCGCCAATTCACTGGAAATGAAGGTGTTTAGTTGTTTCTGACGAAACAATCGCCGCCACTGGACTTCAGGCTGGAACAAAGTGCGTTCGCGTCAGCCAAACTATTGGACGGTACACGGACCCGGAAATAAATTCCTTTTTCGCCCAAATCCACCTGGTTGATGTCAATTGTCTGGCTTCCCAAAATTGACGGGAATTTACGCTGCAGCGACGAGGCTGTGCTTTGCGCCGTTTCGACACTACGCTGCGAGGCTAGCTGCACATAGAATGGTGCGGAAACCCCGGCGCTTGTTGCATTACTAGTCGCCGGTGCTGGCGCGCTGACATTTGCAGTTGGCAGCAACGAAATTGGTTGTGCGGAAGTGTCAGCCTGAACGGGGGTCGTGTTGATCGCAACGGTTGGTGCAACACCGAACCCAAGGCCAGAAGGTCGAGCTGGCGGTTGCGGCGCAGTTGGATCGTCTGGCAATGCATCAATTGGAGCGGTTGCTGTTTCCACTGCCACAGGTTCTGCAGTAGGCGCCACCTCAGTCTGACTAGCCACTTCGGTGCCTTCTTTGATAGCATTTAGAACGTTTGCAATTTCATCCGTCGCAGCAGTTGTTGTTTCAACAGCCACTGTTGGCGCATTTGGCCGAACGTCTTGCGGTAATTGCTCGGCGCCTGCTGAAGATTCGGTACCGCTTACAATCGTTCCATCAGCCAAAACGGTTACTGTTTTGACCTTGCGATTTGTCAATCCGCCGCTGGAGCTATTTGGTGTCACAACACGCGCAACGTCAGCTCCTGATGCGCCTGCGGTTTCATCACGCGAAACAATTTGTTCCTGCGCCGTTGGTTCAGCGTTCCCATCTAATGCTGTGAATACACTGGATCCACCAGTTTCGCTCGGCGTTACAGCTGGTGTTTCTTTCACTTGTGTGTTTTGAGCGGAAACAACTGGAATGTCCTGTCCTGCAGGGTT
>NZ_CAKZPW010000178.1:0-6417 GCF_937139385.1 uncultured Maritalea sp.
AAATTACCTTTATTCGGAAAAGTGAATTTGTAAATTGGAAATTATTTGGAGTATGAAATACGCGAAATAAAGCACTCTTTAGATCAAACAGCAGAACAATCATTGAATTGACACCAATCAATACCTAATTTCATTGAACATACTACTGATAGACAAAGAGTACGGTAGAACCCTGGAGGCAACATGGAACGCAAGATCAACATAACTCAGCACAGTGGCACAGGCATGCTGTGGTTTATTGGGTGGTTATTCACTGTCGGATATTTGAAACTAGGCTTTTTTAAAGGCTTACTTGGATTGATTGTTTGGCCTTACTACTTAGGTTCGCATTTTGCGCCACTTGTCGGCGGCTAAGCGTCGTTACAAGTCGCGAACGCGGGTTTGACCGCTTGCGTCCTGCTAAATAACGAAACCATTAGAGCTGCCTAGCAATCAGGCAGTTCTGCCTTTCATTGTCAGCGCCAAACCCATAGTGTTTGCTGGATATTGGGGATGACTATGAAATCGATTCTTGTGCTTCACGCACATCCAGCACCACGCCATTCAAACGCTAACACGGATTTGGCGAAAGTCGCCCAAGAGGTTGAAGGCGTCACCTTTGTTGATTTGTATGCGCGTTACCCGCGTTTCAAAATTAATATCGATAAAGAACAAGAACAATTGTTGGCGCACGACGTCATCATATTTCAATTCCCCCTAATGTGGTACTCTACGCCTTCTTTGCTGAAAGAATGGCAAGACCTTGTGCTTGAGTATGGGTTTGCTTATGGCGAAGGCGGCACGGCATTGGCCGGCAAATGCCTACTCCCGGTCGTTTCGGTCGGTGGCCCACAAACCGCTTATGCCCCGCAAGGCAATAACAATTTTGAGCTGCCATCTTTCTTGTCTCCCCTTCAGCAGACGGCAAATCTTTGTTCGATGCGATATGTGTCGCCATTCACCTTGTTCGCCTCCTTGCGCGCACGAAATGACGGCCGGCTTGCCCAGCACACCACACAATATCGACGATTACTCGAGGCATTGAGGGACGATGAATTCGACTTTGAAAGCGCTAAGCAGCTGCCCATATTGACGGCTGAAAACATATCATCTGTCGCGGGGGAGAAGAAATGACCGGACTGCTTTTTCAGGGCTTCATCTATCTTTGCGCCGCCGTGATTGCGGTTCCCATTGCCAAGCGACTGGGTTTAGGTTCAGTGCTTGGCTATTTGATTGCTGGGATTGTCATTGGACCCATAACAGGATTGGTTGGCTCAGAAACTCAAGATATTCAACATTTTGCCGAATTTGGCGTTGTGATGATGTTGTTCCTCGTGGGGTTGGAGCTTGAACCAAGGGCCCTTTGGGATATGCGCAACCGTTTGCTTGGTTTGGGCGGACTTCAAGTTGGGGCAACCACCTTAATTATTGGCACAATCGCCTACCTTTTGGGCGTGCCTTGGCAAAGCGCGATTGCCGTTGGTTTGGTCTTTGCCCTTTCTTCTACTGCTATTGTTCTGCAAACGCTGAACGAAAAAGGCTTGATGAAGAGTGACGGCGGTCAGTCGAGTTTTTCCGTTCTCTTGTTCCAAGACATAGCCGTCATCCCCATGTTGGCGCTGATCCCGCTTTTGGCAATTCAAGAGTACCTTGACCATCTGTACGACGATCACGGCGCAAGTTCTGGTGGCCATGGCGCAGAAATGAGCTTGGTTGAAGGGTTGGCGGGCTGGCAAGTTGCAGGCGTCACTGTTTTGGCCATTGTCGCCGTGGTGGTTGGTGGCCATTATTTATCACGCCCGCTATTCCGTTTTATTGCCGGTGCAAAATTGCGCGAAGTCTTCACCGCTGCAGCTTTGCTGTTGGTGGTGGGCATTGCTTTGTTGATGACATTGGTTGGCCTCTCCCCTGCCCTTGGTACTTTTTTGGCTGGTGTTGTATTGGCAAACTCAGAATTCCGCCACGAGCTTGAGAGCGACATAGACCCATTTAAGGGACTATTGTTGGGTCTATTTTTCATCACCGTGGGCGCAGGAATCAATTTTGGTTACCTCTTCGACCAGTTTGCCATTGTTGTGGGGCTTACTGTTGGGCTGATGTCGATCAAAGCCTTGGTGCTCTATTGTCTGGCCATCATTTTTAAACTCAAAGGCGCAGACAAATGGTTGTTCACGTTGGGGCTGGCGCAAGCAGGTGAATTCGGGTTCGTTTTGCTTTCTTTCACCCTGCAAAATGGCGTTATCTCAAACGAATTATCTCAACTCCTCCTTCTGGTGGTGGCACTTTCAATGCTCCTTACCCCAGCTTTGTTCATAGCCTACGAGCGCTTGCTTCTGCCAAAACTGACGAACGAACAACAGCGCAAAGAGGATGAAATCACCGAACAAGGTACCGTCATTATTGCGGGTACTGGACGTTTTGGGCAAATCGTCAATCGCATGTTGTTGGGCAATGGGTTCAAGACCGTCGTTCTTGATTTGAGTGCAGAGGCTGTCGACCGCGTTGGTCGTTTTGGCGTAAAGACATTTTTCGGCGATGCATCCCGTCCAGATCTGCTGCACGCCGCAGGACTGCACGAAGCCAAGATGATTGTCGTTGCGATCGACGATGAAGAACGAGCCCTTGAGATTGTGCGCCACGCCCGTCAGGTGCGACCAGACATACACATCGTAGCGCGCGCGCGGGACCGCAACTCGGTGTATGATATGTACTATGCTGGCGCCAACGATATGATCCGAGAGACATTTGACAGTTCTGTCCGCGCCGGGCGTTCTGCACTAGAAGGCTTGGGCATTCACCCATATGAGGCCGAAAAAATTGCTTCAGCATTTGTAGAACTTGACCTTTGGGGGATTCGCCAACTCGCTGAATTGCACAACCCGGATATTCCACCGCACGAAAACGACGAATACATCAAGAAAGCAATTGAGGTACGGGACGAAATGGACCGGGCAATGGTTGGCTCAACAGATGGCCACAAAGGCGCAGTAGACCGGGCTTGGATGCCGCCCGGGCATCGCCCTGATGATTCGGAGCAATAGGCATACCTTCAACAAGTCACCAGTATTTCAGAGCGAATGGCAAGAATTTCGCCAAAGTGATACACAATGTGTGGTTGAATTTGCGGCTTTGCTTTGCTAATTAACACAATTGTAAAAAATAACTCGACGGCACTGTTTTTTTCACTATCGTTGGAGTTGATATATTTCAAGAATTGAAGATTTTGTGTGATCTATGACCAGCTTTTCGGTGGACCAATATTTAGGGGAAGACGTAGAATTCGCAACACGTGACGAAGCAATCGATCAGCTAAGCAAAAAGGCGTCCGAGTTTGGCGGCGAGCACATCGCCTATGGTATTTTGAACCCCGGTATGTCTTCGCCTCGTCTCGCCTTTGATGCTATAACCACATATTCGCCTGCTTGGCTGGAAAGATACTTCAGCCAAAGCTATCACATTCAAGATCCAATCCTTAAGACCGCTTCTTCCTCCAGATGTCCATTTGATTGGGAAACCGCCAAGTACGACTCCACCCCGCTCAAAACATTCTTTGGCGAGTCTGTTGAGCATGGCTTGGGGCGACAGGGCTTTGCCATACCAATCCATGGGCCAAATGGCGAGATGTGCGCTTTGTCGTTTAATGCAGATGTTAGCGATAGAGACTGGATTAAAATGCGGCAAGAGGTCTTGCCTCACATTATGCTGTTCGCGCACCAATTCAACGAAAAAGCCTTGAATATTCGCAAGCCAAAACTGCCGGAATCAACGCTTTCACCTCGAGAAAGTGAAGCTTTAAAGTGGGCAGCGGAGGGTAAGTCGGTTTGGGAAACCAGTCGGATACTAGGCATCTCTGATCACTCCGTAAAATCATACCTGCAGAATGCCCAGCGAAAACTAGCATGTTGCAACAAATTGCACACCGTCGTAACAGCTGTGCGGTTGGGTATTATTTGAGTACCCCCCCTATTTGGGGGTGGTGATTTTGTGTATTTTCATGCGCATAATGAAGCATAGTAAAAAAATTATTGTCCATTTTAGGAATAGTAATGAATGAAATAGATTTTGGCGTAACGGTAAACGCCCACAGCAAGAGCGAAAAGTTTTCAACGCTGTTGGAATGGCTAAATGACAACTCATCTACCCTGAGGCGGGAAAGAACAAGTCCTGTTCCCGAGGTCATTGAGCTTTTACATTTCGCAAGACGGCTTGAGCGTGTCACCACTCGTGAGTTTCAGGTGTTTGAGCAGGTCATCGAAGGCCTGACTGCTGTTCAAATTGGCGAAAGACTGAATATCAGCCCCCGGACAGTGGACGTCCATAAATCGCGTTTCATTCAAAAGATGGAAATCGGCAACATGGTCGTCGCAGCCCGCTATTTCTCAATCTTGGAAACCCTGATGGCCACCGATTCGGCGGCCGTGGAATATGCAAAAACTGCAACCGCCAGTTGAAATTGGCTCAAGAGATTTTTATCGCAACAAACAGGCTTGAGAGGTTTTGCTGAATTTAGAACCAATTGGAGCCGAAATTCACAACGTTCTTGGGCCAATGGATACGTTATAGCGATTCTCAGTGACGGTTGATTGTGAAAACTGGGAAATTCATACCTTTCTTGGCCCGCATATTCCTCGTCAAAATAGATCTTGGGCCGATCCCACCTCATCAACAATAGAACATTCGCAGGTCCGGGGAAATGATCGCTGGATTACGGTGTAGCCGTCACCCGTGGATGGGTCAGCATATCCCCTGCTTTTAAGCCAATCTGCGCGGCTCGCCCGCCTGCAATTTCAAAGACAAATCGCACAGGTGCGGCTGACGGAATTGGCGTCGGGTCGTGTGGTTTTGCATTGACGTGAATATTGACGATCCTGCCATTTGCTTTCACGAAGATCATATCAAGCGGGATTAGGGTGTTGCGCATCCAAAAGGAAACTGGTCGTTCTTCATAAAAATCGAATAACATGCCAGCGTCAGGGCCCAGCTCTGTTCGGTACATCAAGCCTTTTGCGCGCTCAGAATCATCGTCAGCGATTTCAATTTGAAAATGATGGGCGCCAGTATCGCTGGTTAATGTCAGCTCATGCTCATTGGCACTGCAGGCTGAAAGGCCTAAAAAAAGAAAAAGAGCGCACATGGCGCGCGCTAATCGTCGTTTTGCGTTGGGCATAGGTCTAGTGGGATGACGGTGCGTCGCCCCATCCATCAGGACGAATCTCCGCAACCATTAGGCCTTTTGGGCCATCGCCGTAGCGCGCCAAGACAAATTGACCGGGGCGAAGCTCAGCGAGACCAAAACGGCGCAATGTCTCCATATGGATGAAAATGTCTGGATGACCTTCACCAGCAGAAAGGAAGCCAAAGCCACGCAGCCGGTTAAACCATTTAACCTGCAAGCGCTCTAGCTTTGAAGTTGGCTCCACGACAACGTGTGTCTTAGCTGGATCCATTTGCGCTGGGTGCTTGGCAGTTGAATCATCCATAGAAAGGATTCTAAAGGCCTGCAGACCACCGGGGCGGTCCAATGCCTCTACAACGATCCGCGAGCCTTCATAAGCCGTTTTAAAGCCGTCACGGCGCAAACAGGTCACATGTACCAATACGTCAGGCATGCCGTTGTCTGGCACAATAAAGCCAAAGCCTTTTGCGACATCAAACCACTTTATCGACCCAGCAATTTCAATAACATCCACAGTCGGGTCATTGGCTAGTTCATTGGCGCTGCTACCAGCCGATGGCTCTTGGCCCTCGTACTCTGTATCACCATCAACTTCGGCTATATATTTGGCCCCCATAATCGCCATGTCCCTCTTGTCTCTCCTGTCCCACCACAAACAGGGTACACCTTACTAAGTTCTAAGTTTGTCCGATTCAGACGGCTTTGTTAAGTAAATAATTAGAATTCATTAACCATTATAATTACCTACCAACGTAATGACCCGCTTAGAGCAGCAAAAACATTGCCACTTCAAATAGATAACAACATGCGAGTTATTCACATTCACAAAGTGCGATTTTTTGGCAATACGCAATTGTCCGAAACGTAAAAACAAGTTCATACAAAGGAATCACGATGAAATATCTGCATACGATGGTGCGAATCTCGAACGTTGAAGAAAGCCTAAGGTTCTATTGTGAGGGCCTAGGGTTGAAAGAAACACGGCGCTTCGAAAACGAAAAAGGCAAATTTACGCTTATCTTCTTGGCACCTGAAGGTGACGAAAAAAGTGAAATTGAATTGACCTACAATTGGGGCGAAGAGGGTTATGATGGCGGGCGCAACTTTGGCCACCTCGCCTATCGTGTTAGCGATATCTATGCAACTTGTCAGCACCTCATGGATATGGGCTACACCATCAACCGGCCGCCGCGCGATGGGCACATGGCCTTTGTTCGTTCGCCAGACAATATTTCAATTGAGCTCTTACAAGAAGGCGATCT
>NZ_CAKZPW010000179.1:0-4003 GCF_937139385.1 uncultured Maritalea sp.
TCCACTGATTCATGGTAGCCATTTCGACAAAGTATCAAGCTATGTTGCCATTGGTCAAAATGAAGGCGCAACCTTAGCCAGTGGTGGGCAAGCGGTTGAAGGCTTAGGCAGTGGCAATTACATCCAGCCAACTTTATTCACCGATGCTCATAATAATATGCGGATTGCTCAGGAAGAAGTCTTTGGTCCCTTCTTGATAGCGATTCCCTTTAATAGTGATGAAGACGCGCTTGAACTGGCGAATAATGTCAAATATGGCTTAACGGCATATATCTGGACAAAAGATATATCACGCGCCCACACTATCGCCCAAAAAGTTGAAGCAGGGATGGTCTGGGTCAATTCACATAATGTCCGCCATTTACCAGCGCCATTCGGTGGTGTGAAATCAAGTGGTATCGGACGTGATGGTGGTGATTATAGCTTTGACTTCTATATGGAAACCAAAAATATCGCCTTTGCGACAACTGAGCATAAAATCCCAAAACTAGGTGGATGATCGCGTTTAATTCTGCGAGCATGAGATCAGACATGCGCGCGAACACTTGAGGAAATATCATGCCATTACCAGAGCATAATCTGTACCCGCCCTTTAATGTGCTGCGCCTTAGCCACGTAGAATTTGTGGTCACCAATTTGGCCGCCAGTCGCGCCTTTTATGTGGATACATTGGGCCTGCAAGTCACAAACGAAGATGACAATGAAATTTATCTTCGCGCCATGGAAGAACGCGGCCACCACTGCATCATCCTCAAAAAGGGTGAAAAAGCCCAAGCCAACGTTTTGGGCTTCAAGGTTTATGATGAGCCTGAGTTGGATAAGGCCGAAGCTTATTTCCAATCAAAGAGCCGCCCGACAGCATGGATAGAACGCCCTTACCAAGGCCGCACCCTGCGCACATCAGACTGCCACGGCATTCCGCTGGAGTTCTATTTCAAAATGGATCGGCTTGAGCCCATCCACCAGAAATATAAGCTCTACAATGGCGTCAAACCGCTACGCATTGACCATTTCAACGTCTTCTCTCAAGACGTTGATGAAAGTGTCGCCTTTTATGCAGACTTTGGTTTCCGCACCACCGAATATACTGAGGACGATGAGAGCAAGCGCCTTTGGGCGGCCTGGATGCACCGCAAAGGCGGCGTGCATGATATGGCATTCACCAACGGCCTTGGTCCTCGCCTTCACCACACCGCATTTTGGGTGCCAAATCCGCTCAATATCATTGATCTGTTAGATTTGATGTCCACTTCCGGTTATGTGGCCAATATTGAACGCGGTCCGGGTCGCCACGGCATTTCCAATGCATTCTTCTTGTACATTTTGGACCCAGACGGTCATAGGATCGAGATCTATTGCTCAGACTATCAAACGGTTGATCCAGATCTTGAACCCATCAAATGGGACCTCAAAGACCCGCAACGCCAAACACTTTGGGGTGCACCGGCACCACGCAGCTGGTTTGAACATGGCAGCACTTTTGAAAATGTGGAACCGACCATGTCAGATCTTGCAGCATCACCAATCATTGCACCATAGGGGCATTTATGGACTGGAAGAATTTTCGCCATTGGGGCAAACGATTTGTGGACTGGGGCGCAGATTATCGTGAGAACTTGCGCGACCGACCCGTGCGTGCCCAAACCAAGCCGGGCGAAATCATCGCCCAATTGCCCGACACACCGCCTGAAATGGGCGAAGATATGGAAGCCATTTTCGCTGATTTTGAAGCCAAACTGATGCCCGGCATCACCCATTGGCAGCATCCGCGCTTCTTTGCCTATTTTCCTGCAAATGCCGCTCCTGCCTCTGTTTTGGCTGAAATGCTGGTCAATTCGATCGCGGCCCAATGCATGTTGTGGCAAACCTCACCTGCGGCCACCGAACTGGAAACCAAGGTTTTGGATTGGCTACGCCAAGCCATCGGCCTACCTGATGGCTTCACTGGCGTTATACAAGACAGCGCGTCGTCAGCCACCTTGGCTGCAGTTTTGACCATGCGCGAACGGGCATTAAACTGGCGCGGCAATGTGGACGGTCTTGCCGCCCACAAGCAATTGCGCATTTACTGCTCAGACCAAGTCCACACTTCAATCGATCGCGCCATTTGGGTTGCGGGCATTGGTGAAGAAAACTTGGTGCGCATTCCGCACAAAGGCAAACTGCGCGGCATGGACATTGATGCGCTTCAAAAAGCCATCAAGGCTGATCGCGAAGCCGGGTTCATTCCTGCCGGTATTATTGCATGCGTCGGCGGCACGTCGGTTGGCTCCACTGACAATATTGCCGAAGTTGTTGCGGTTTCCAAAGCGGAAAACCTTTATTCGCATATTGATGCGGCATGGGCTGGTGCAGCAATGATTTGCCCAGAGTTCCGTCACTTCTGGACGGGCGTTGAAGGCGCAGACAGCATAGTCTTTAACCCACATAAATGGCTTGGCGCGCAATTTGATTGTTCCGCCCATTTCATTGCCGATCCAGACGCATTGGTCAGCACATTAGCGATAAAACCCGAATACCTAAAAACCCACGGCACCGATGGCATCATCAATTATTCTGAATGGTCAGTGCCTTTAGGCCGACGCTTCCGTGCGCTAAAAATCTGGTTCTTACTGCGCGCACATGGCCTTGAAGGTTTGCGCCAAATGATCCGCAATCACGTGGCATGGTCTGAAAGGCTATACTACAAACTATCACAGACACCCGACTTCGAAATGGTTACCGAACCCATGTTGTCGCTGTTTAGTTTTCGCTATGCTCCAGAAGATGCCACCGATTTGGACGAACTCAATCTGCGTCTGCTCACCAACATCAATAATGATGGGCGCATCTACCTCACCCAAACAAAGATCGATGGAAATTTCGTCATTCGCTTCCAGTGTGGTTCATTCGATATGGAACAGGCAGATGCTGATTTCGCCTATGATGTGATCACCCAAATGGCAGCGCAATTATGATGGACAAATTTGTCTCCTACACCATTGACGGCACCCCCATGTGGGGTGCCACAGATGGGCAGAAAATCACAGATTTGTCCCCTCAAATGGCACAGTTTGGGACATTGCGAGACGTGTTCCACGCAAACGCCCAAAATCAGGCACTTGAGCTGGCACAAAAACTGGGACACTCGCGGCACATTGCAGACACAAAACTGGACATTCCGCTGCCTAATCCGGGCAAAATTATTTGCGTTGGCGTCAACTTTCCGGCCCGCAACGAAGAATATAAGGATGGGCAAGATGCCCCGCCTAATATGTCCCTGTTTGTGCGATTCCCAAGCTCATTTACCGGGCATAACTCGCCCCTGATCCGCCCCAAAGCCTCCCATCAACTCGACTATGAAGGTGAAATTGCCATTGTCATTGGCAAGGGCGGTCGGCACATCAGCCAGGCGGAATCGTTAGATCACATCGCAGCCCTAACTATTTGTAACGAGGGCACAATTCGGGACTGGGTGCGCCACGCAAAATTCAATGTGACCCAAGGCAAGAACTTTGACAATTCAGGCGCGATGGGACCATGGCTTGTGCCCTATAACGATCCGCAACAGGTTGAAAACGCAGACATTATCACCCGCGTAAATGACGAAGTCCACCAAAAAGACAATACATCACGCATGTTGTTCCCGATCCGCAAACAGATCGAGTATATCTCCACATTCACCACCCTTGAACCCGGGGATATCATTGTCACCGGCACCCCAACAGGCGCCGGCGCGCGGCTCGATCCGCCACAGTTCTTAAAGCCCGGGGACAAAGTTGAGGTTGAAGTGTCTGGGATTGGCACCCTGATCAATGGCATTGAGGACGAGCAATGACCCCCGATCAAATCCAAATTTCTGCTTCACCTGTATAGTTAACTCATCCTGTTCGTTTTTGCCGCTTTGATTACTCGCTGCCGAAGCGCGAAACAATCTTCCAACCAATGTTCTCAACAGGCTATAGGCACTTTCTTTTCCTTGAGTCTGACTTGTATACACATCCAGTTCCGCCCTTCTTTCATA
>NZ_CAKZPW010000180.1:0-4565 GCF_937139385.1 uncultured Maritalea sp.
TCCTGTTGAAACAGGACGTGGATTTGTGTTGCATACGGCAGATTTTGAAACACCGGAAAACTCCATCAACATATCCGACGACTTGTGCCTATCCACAACGATGGACGTTTTGAAGTCTATTGCTGATGGTCACGGCCCTTCCCACGCGCTTTTGGCCCTTGGCTATTGCGGATGGGAACCTGGGCAGTTAGAGGACGAAATCGGCGACAACGGCTGGCTCACAACACCAGCGTCATCAGATTTGATTTTCTCGACCCCAATGGACAAACGCTACACCCAAGCACTGAAATATGCGGGCATCGACATTGCGTTTCTTTCCAGCACCGCTGGCCACGCTTAAGTCTTACTCAACCTTGGAAATGACGTCTTTCTTTATCCCGCGTTTGATCAGCTGGACCATTTCTGGACCGGTTACGGGCTTTGAAAAAGCGAAACCTTGCACATAACGGCACTCTAGCAGTTTTAAGCGTTCTACCTCTTCAGGGGTCTCCGCCCCTTCTGCGATCACCCGCAAATCCAACTCTTTTGCTAAAGTAACGATAGCCCGCATGATGGGCATTTGGGTTTGCATTATCCCGTGCTTTGCTTCCATCTGAACAAATGTTGACGGGATTTTGACGAAGTCAAAGGGGAACCGGTGGAGATACGACAGGGACGAGTGCCCCACCCCAAAATCGTCTAACGCAAGACGGAAACCCATGCCTTTAAGCGCATCAAGAATATATGCGGATTGCTCTGGGGAGGACATGACTTGGCTCTCTGTCACCTCGAGCAACATTTTGTCGACCAATTCACCATGCGTTGCAATTAACGTACGCATTTCATTCAAGAGATTTTCGTTGGCCAATTGTTGTGCTGACAGGTTGAGCGACACGAAAAACTTCTCTGGCAGCTCGGTTGCATTCATCCATTCTCGCAATTGAATGGCTGTTTGCTCAATCACAACTTGCCCAAGTTTTTCGATCAAACCACTGCGTTCTGCTAGCGGTATAAACTCTTCGGGACTAATGGCACCGCGGTTTGGATGGTTCCAGCGCATTAGGGCTTCGGCCCCGGCCAGTTGGCCGCTTGCAAGATCATAAATGGGCTGGAAGTTCATTTGCACTTCGCGCTGATCTATGGCGCGTTCTAGGTCTGCATCCAACGAGCTTTGCGTCACGCCCAATTCGTTTGTGTTGGCTCGGTAGGCTTCGATCCGATCACCGCCCATGCGCTTTGCGTACATCATCGCCAATTCAGCATTGCGCAAAATATTGTCTGCGGAGTTTGGCTTATTGTCGTAAATCGTGACGCCAATGGAAGCTGAAATCGACAATTCATCATTACCAAATTTAATGGGTTCGCGGATCGACTTGCGCATCTGCTCGGCAAAGGCAGCAATTTTTGTGGCGCTCTGTTCGGACACAAGCACCACCGCGAACTGGTCACCATTGATCCGTGCCAATGTATCCAATGGTCGCATCAAACGCGAAAGCCGGCGGGATATCGCCAGCAGAATAGAATCTGCGGCCACATGGCCAATCCGTTCATCAAGGTTTCCAAACCCGTCGATATCGACCAAAAAGACGGCAGGTTTGTTTTCTTTTTGATCGCGCGAACGCACCAAGGCGCGCTCCAAACGGTCGAGCAGCAATTGCTTGTTGGGCAGGCCAGACAAACTGTCATGTACAGCATCATGCATCAAACGGTCACGTGCACTACGTTCGTCTGTAACATCCTGCAATGTGCCCACGCAGCGCGTTACATCGCCATTGTTGCCAACAACTGGTTTAACCCTAAGGCGAAAACTGCGATAGCTACCATCGTGAGAAATAATGCGAAAATCGCTGGAAACTTTGCCCCGTTTCAATTCGACCAATGTATCAAGCGCGGTGCGGAACCGGTCGCGATCTTCTGGATGCAACCGATCAAGCCACCCCTTGATTGCGCCTTGCAAGCTTTCATTGGCTTCCCCAAGCCGCACAGCAAGCGCTTCTGAAACAGAAACCCGGTCGCGATCCACATTCCAGTCAAAAACAAAATCGCCACTGCCGATCAGTGCCAACGCCTGGCGCTCAACATCGGACACTTGCCCAACGGAAACCTGATCATCTGTAAATGCGTGTTGAATAGCGGTAAAGCCGAGCAGCATAACAATAAGCACCAATCCGCCAGCAACTGCAGATTGCGCAATGTCGTTGCTGACGCTGCCAGAAACCACCATATATGCAAACACCAGCCATGCCACGGTGATGATCCAGGTGGGCACGATCATAATGGCGCGGTCGTAGCCACGTATGGCGAGAAAACCGACCACGACGATGCCGAACATACCCACGACGGCCAAAATGGCGCGCGCAATGCCGATCGAGAGCACCGGTTGGAAGAATGAGAGCACCATCAAGGCTGCAAGCGCCACACCAATAGCCAACGCCAAATGCATAAACCGCAAGTGCCAACGGTGTAGATTGAGATAGATGAATAAATAGCCAAATAGGGTGGTGGCGAGGGCAGCTTCGGCGGTGGCGCGCGAAGTGCGCAGTTGATCAGGCGACAGCTCGAAGATGGTTCCAATCAGGCCAAAATCAACCAGCAGATAGAACAACACTGCCCAGGCGAACATGGCAACGGCGGGGAATATACCGCGGCCTTTGACCACAAACATAATGGTGAGGAACACGGCCAAAAGGCTGGAGACCCCAAGCAATGTGCCGCGAAAAAGAGTGAATGAGCTTACATAATCTCGATAGGCGGAGGGCTCCCACATATAGAGTTCGGGCACATTTGCGCCTTCAAGTTCCATAATGAATGTAACTGTGGCACCCGGATCGATGGTGATCGAAAAGACATCAGCTTCCCTGTCCACCACCCGCTCAGGGCGAAAGCCTTGGCTGGGGGTAATAACATTTATCCGTTTGCCGCCCAAATCCGGCGCAAACGCCCCAGAACCGGGAAGGCGAAAATGCGGTGCCACCAGCAAACGTTCCAACTGCACATCATTTTGATTTGATATGGCGATCAGCGCCCAATTGGGGTTTGAGCCCTGCTCTGCAGCTTGCACTTCAATGCGCCGCACGATGCCTTCAGCATCTGGCGCGGTCGACAATTGCACGCGCCCATCGCTGCCTTCACGGTTTTCAAGCGCTAAAGATAGATCCAGCGCATCCACATTTTCATGAATGGTGACTGTTTCCAGGGCCCACACATTTGCAGCAGAAAAAACCAAAAAGACTTGCACGATCAACACTAAAATTGCGCGCTGCAACCGCTTAAGATGCATATAGCTACTCCCAATGGTCTTTTTCGTAGCGAGAAATGGCCACGGCTTCAACCAGATATAGTTGTTTACCCGAGTTATTAGCCGGTTCTATTGAATTCAAATCGTTCTTTTGTAAGGCCGAACAACAAATGATCTTGCCATTTTCCGTTTATTTTTAGGTAGCCTTCTGCTCGCCCTTCGTGCACGAAGCCATTTTTTTCCAAAACACGCACAGAACGTTGGTTGTCGACAAGGCAGGCTGCACATGCTCTGTGCAGCTTCAACTGATCAAAAATGAATGGCAATGCCATGCCGACAGCTTTTGTCATAATGCCTTGGTTGGCATTTTGCTCCCCCATCCAATATCCGATATTGACGGTTTGGGCCACACGACGACGGATATCAGAGAGGTTGATGCCCCCAACCAGCTTAGAGGAGGCCCCCGATATATCGTGGATAAAAAATGCGAAAGCCGCTTCCGCGACAGCTTCACGCTCGGCACGACGTACACGTTCGCGAAAAGAGGATAAGGCCAATTCGGTCTCGTTCCAAGTTGGCTCATACGGGACTAGATACTTACGACTGGCTTCGCGCAGCGCTCGCCATTGCTCATAATCGCTTAGTGTAGGCGTGCGCAAAATCAAGCTGTCTGACTTCAGCTCAATTGGTTGTCCCTTTTTAAAAAGCGTGCGCAGCACCTTTAGCCTCAAATTGAGTTCTTAGAATTTCAATTGGCTTTCAATCTTATCGTAGTCTGCAAGATTCGCCATTGGACCGATACCAGCCACCACAGGTTTTGCACCATTAAACAATTGCTCAGCGACTTCCATCACGCGAGAAGCATCAATGTTGTTGATGCGCTCAATTGTTTCTTCCATGGGGATAGGTCGGCCCCACAACAGCTGTTGCCGCGCCAATTGACCCGCGCGAGAAGATGGGCGTTCTAAAGACATCAAAAGCCCTGCGCGGATTTGGTTGCGTACCCGCACGACTTCGGTTTCGGTAATATCCAAGGTTGCCTGCTTAAGCTCATCAAGAACGACCGGCACCAATTCAGCCAAATCATCGTCACCAGTTGCCGCAGAAATGCCAAAAATACCGCTGTCCGCAAAGGCCCAGTGGAAAGCATAGATCGAATAGCATAGTCCACGTTTTTCGCGCACTTCTTGGAAAAGGCGTGAGCTCATGCCACCACCTAATATGCTGGCGAGAATCTGGCTGGCGTAGAAGCCATCAGAATGATAGGCGCGGCCCTCGACACCGATCAAAACATGCGCTTGTTCGTGGTCGCGATCAAGGCGGATATCACCGCCGTGCCGGTGACCTC
>NZ_CAKZPW010000181.1:0-3153 GCF_937139385.1 uncultured Maritalea sp.
TCCCAAATCGGAAGCCACCCTGATTAACTAAATTCAGATTAATCAGATGCATTTTAGGTAACTCCCGTCCGATTCAGTGCCGACACCCAACGTGAGCCACCATTTGGTGAAAAAAAAGGGACGCCAAAAGCGTCCCCAAATTCTGATGTCGTTTTTTGACAAATTAGCGCGATTGCAGGCGCTGACAAACATCATCCAACTGTTCAAGCGTGCGATATTTAATCTCGATCTTACCGCCACGCTCTTTATGATCAATCGCCACTTTCAGTCCCAACAAGTCGCTGAGCGTTTTTTCAAGTGCCAATGTGTCTGCATCTTTTATAGATTTTGAACTCTGCGCGGCCTTTTCACCATTCTCATTGGCCTGTGCTTGCTTTTGCGCCAAGTTTTCAGCTTCACGAACACTCAACCCACCATCGATTATGCGTTTTGCCAGTTCTTCTGGGTTAGAAGCTGTTATCAACGCACGGGCATGCCCCGCAGATAAAGCACCATCAGAAACATATTGCTGCACGCTCGGTGGCAATTTCATCAAACGCAGGGTATTGGCCACATGGCTTCGGCTCTTGCCAATCACCTGGGCCAAATCAGCCTGCGTATAACCAAACTGCTGCATCAACTGATCGTAACCCTTTGATTCTTCTAGTGAGTTTAGGTCCGCCCGTTGCACGTTCTCGATAATGGCCAACTCGAGCGCTTCTCGATCGTCGACTTCGCGAATGATCACAGGAACTTCATGTAAGCCTGCGCGCTGTGATGCGCGCCAACGGCGCTCACCTGCTACCAACTCATATAGATCAGGGTCAAGCGGACTTGGTCGAACCAAAATCGGCTGCATTACGCCTTTTTCACGAATTGAATTGGTTAGATCTTCAAGATCCTCTGGCGCGAAATGGCGACGGGGGTTGTTTGGGCTCGCAACAATAAACTCGACGGGCAATCGGCGTATGCCATCACCAGAAGTAATTCGCGTCGCTTCAACCGGAGGCACATCACCAATAAGAGCTGCCAACCCACGACCAAGTCTACTGTTTGTGTTTTTATCGTTCATTTTTTTGGTCCTATGCCGCCGTCAATCGACGTTCACGCTTAATCACTTCAGTCGCCAAGTGCAAATAGGCCTGACTTCCCGCACACTTTAGGTCGTATAAAAGAGCCGGCTTTCCATAAGAAGGAGCTTCTGAGAGCCGCACATTCCGTGGGATCACCGTATCATAAACCAAATCCCCAAGGTGCGAACGCACATCGCTAAGAACTTGATTTGAAAGATTATTTCGCTTATCAAACATGGTCATCACCACCCCTTGAATATAGAGGTTGGGGTTCAAACTGGTCTTGATCTGTTCGATCGTACTCAACAATTGGCTCAAGCCCTCAAGTGCAAAAAACTCACACTGCATCGGCACCAAAACCGCATCGGCCGCCGCCAGAGAATTAATCGTAAGTAAGTTAAGAGAAGGCGGACAATCAATCAGAATGTAGGTAATTGGCTTACCATCGAAAATGATGTCACCTGCGCCACTCAAAGCATTGCGCAATCGAAAGGCGCGATCACCACTGTCCGAAATCGCCATTTCAAGACCCAAAAGATCCATAGTCGAAGGCACAACCACCACATTGGGCACATTGGTGGAGACAATGGCGTCTTTTAACTCCACCTCCCCAGTCATCAGATCAAAAGCAGAATATTGGCGCGCCTGACGATCAATACCAAAGCCCGTGCTGGCATTTCCTTGCGGATCTATGTCAACGATCAACACACGTTCGCCAATTGCCGCGAGAGCCGTCGCCAAATTGATGGCTGTCGTTGTTTTACCAACACCACCCTTCTGGTTTGCCAATGTAAGAATACGCGGATGCACCACTATCTCCTCCAACAACAATTCTTAACGCTGTTTGAGACCCGAAATTGCCAAAATGACGGAATCGGGAGCGACAACGCTGCTAAATGTCTCAAGATCATAACGCCATTTCTCTTGAGCTGCTGCAATTTCTTCATCATATCCACGGCCTTTTTGCAAAAGTGCGTGAGTATGTGGGCCAAAATGTGGAAAACAGTAGGAAAATGTGCCCCCCAGATCAGCAAACCCCCGTGCTGTCATCGTGCCCACTTCGATCGCAGGATCAAGCACCAGCGCCTCAACTCGCTGGTTGTGTACCACGCAGTTTAGCACCAATTGGCGCGAAATTTGCCGCAAGAACGAGCATTTGCGCCCATTCGCTTCAATCATGTGCACCTGAAGTGGCGTATTCTTGAAGACGATGGCCAATGGAATTGCTGGCAATCCGCCGCCACTGCCATAATCCAACAAGATGCCGCGTTTTGGATCAATATGCTTTGCAAGCTGCAAGCTGTCTAATATATGTCGCGGCCAAATTTCTGGCAATGTTTCACGTGAAACAAGGTTTTTGATATCCTGCCACCGAACGAGCTCCTGTGCGTATTTCTGAAGATCTGTGAGCACAGGTTTGTAGTCAAGCTCGAGTTCAGCACATAGCTCTAGAAGCAATGCCAGGTCTGATGTTGTTGGAGAAATCATCGATCAACCAACTTGCTTTGGCACTGTTTCACGTGAATCCATTCTTTTAGACGCGGCGAGTATCAACATGATGGCCGCCGGTGTCATGCCCTCTATACGTTGGGCCTGCGCAATGCTCGTTGGATTATGTAAATCCAATTTTTGGCACATCTCATTGGAAAGGCCATCAATCGATTTATAGTCTAAACCTTTGGGAATGGATCGATTCTCGTCTCGGCGAACCGCTTCCACATCGGCTTGTTGGCGATCCAAATAGACGGCATATTGAGCGTCAACAGCAACTTGCTCCAAAATGGCTAAGGGGAATTCTTCAAGTTCGGGCCAAATCTTACGAAGTGTTGTTATGTCCACGTCGGGGTGAGACAACAAGTTAAACCCCGTGCGACGCACACCATCCGCATTCACTTTTATCCCGTGTTTTATCGCTTCCGTCGGCGTCAGTGACAATCGGTCAAGCATCGCACGCGCCCCGTTCAGCGCGTTCATTCGCCCAACGAAATGTGTTTTACGTTCAGCACCGACCAAGCCTTGGTCGATGCCGATTTGGGTCAGCCGCTGATCCGCGTTGTCAGATCGCAAATGCAATCTAAATTCCGCGCGACTGGTGAACATA
>NZ_CAKZPW010000182.1:0-5922 GCF_937139385.1 uncultured Maritalea sp.
CCACCGTTAATGGCTGCAACAAATGCATCAGGACCGCCTGCTGCTGCGCCAGTTACGGCACAGTTTGAACCATTGGTGATGTCTTTAATGATCACAGCGTTTGCGTCGCCGCCGCCTGGATCACGCGGGTTGCTGAAGAGCTGATCACCAACAACTTTTGTTTTCAGATAACTGAAACCCAGATTGATCATGACATCCGGGTCAGGGCGAAGGATGCCTTCTAGCTCGACACCATACACATCGGCATCAATCGTATCATTGACAGAAGTACGAGCGATAATTCGGCTAAGCTGCAAGCCCTTATACTTATAGTAGAAGGCCGTGGCATTTAGGACCAGCGCGCCATCGCCAAAGACATTCTTTGAACCGATTTCAAAATCAAGAAAATGAGCGATCGGTTGATCTAAGCTGATTTGGCCCTTTTCGACCGCTTGCGCCAAAGCAACGCCAATAAATATCTTGGACGTTGAGCCCAAAGTGAACGCGGTTGCCCCATTGATGCGGTTGCCTTTGTCTTTGTCGGCCAATCCAAAGCACATTTGCCCAATAGGGCCCTCAGGGCCAACCAATGCCAGCGCGGCGCCAGCGATGTTTTGGTCTTCCAACGCCGCTTGTGCTTCGGCTTTAAAGGTTTCCAATTTGGTTTGTGCAAGGGCTGGCTGCATCATCGCAGCCAAAATAAGGCCTGCGCCAATTATTGATTTCATGTTTCTCTCCACGAATGTTGAACGCCTTATATGGCACAACCTTGTGTGAGTTCAATATCAATCAAAAATATATTTTATGAAAGTAATACTTTAATTTATAAGTTGATAGTTTTCATTCATGTCTTGTCCTATCGCGCCGTCAATTGTTCTTTGCGAGCACGCATTCTGGGCTGAAGCAACAAATAGAGGCACGTGATGGCCAAGCAATAAACCGCATTGAACCAGCTTTGGCTAACCAGATTAATACCCAAATCAATTAGCCCACCCGCAATGCCCGGACCCGCAGCAGAAGCAAATACCATCACAGCGATGGCCAATGAACGAACCGCACCAATATGGGCAGTGCCATACATTTCTGCCCATAACGCACCAAAAACAGACGGCGCCATGCCCCCGCCCATTGCCAAGACCATCAAGAACAAGGGAATTGACCAGACTTCACTCAGGTTCGCCATAATCAAACAGGCAATGCCGATGGGGATATACATAAAAGGCAACAGCCGAAATGCGCCAAAACGATCCACCAAAAAGCCCGTAAGAATGGAAACCGAAACACCAGTGACCGACATAATGGGGAACCAGGCGGTATAAGTGGCCACCGACCAACCCTTAATGCCGACCAGATGCGCCTGATGGAAAAAATAGATGGTGGCGAGTGCGGGCAGGGTCATTGCCCCAAAAGCCAGCGCATAAAACAAAGGGTCGCGCAAAACCTTACGCCGCCGCCATTCGGTGCCCGACAGCATGTCATTTTGATCGGCATCTGGGTTTATGTCACCCCGCGCCTTTGCGCGTTTTCCATCGGGTGGATCACGCAACAAAAACACAATCAGCGGCAGCATCACCAACATTAAAAACCCAGCACCAATTGCCCAAATGTCGCGCCAACTCATGCTGGCAATAGCAAGGGTGATGATGAAAGGCAAAAGCGCTTCCCCCGCCGTATAGCCCATTTGTGAAAAAGCAAGCGCGCGACCACGAAATCGATTAAACCACCGTGCCATAGCCGTTTGCGCAATATGGGGCAGCATCCCTTGGCCGAAAAACCGCAAGCCAAACAAGATCAGGCACAAAACAATCCAATGGTTGACCATCGACATGGCCAGCGCCATCAGCGCCAAACCGATCGTGCACACAATGGCCAAAAATCGTGGCCCCAGCTTGTCAGTTACCTGCCCAACAGCGGCGATCAATATTGCACTAAAGATCGTCGCAAGCGTGTACAAACCCGCAAACTGGCCATCTGTCAGGTCAAAAAAGGCCCGAATGTCGCTGTTGAACTGGGCGATGAATAGCGTTTGTCCGCCCATTGAGGCGAAGGTCATCATAAACCCCGCGCCAATCCACTGCCATTGGCGAGACGTCAATTCAGAAAGCGGCGGACTTGGCGAAACAAGCGACATGGTGAACCTTGGTTTAGACTGTGGGGGCTGAACGTGATTGGAATCAGCGTGCAGGAAAAGAGCGGGCAATAGGCTGTAAAGTATTAAATTGGTACGTCCAATTTGTGTTTCTGCCAAGCCCTAGACTTACTTCAGCTAGGAGAAATGAGGTATTTTGGTGCACAAAAGCCACGAATTCCTATCAATTAACGAAATGTGAAAAAATGTGGTTAACTATGACTTAACAACGTGCTGGCTTCGCGCTAAAACTAAACCTATGGTGCATCCAGCCGGTCGGGTTGGGGAATTTGGGACTTTTGCTTGTGGTACGTTTTTTAAAGCAATTCGGGTTGGCTTGTGCACTTGTGCTCCTTGCTGCACTGCCTGCTGCTGCGCAGCAGCAAACAACCCACCTCACACCGCAATTGCTTGCGGCCTATGCAAAAACCAAATTCACCCCGACCGCTGATAAACTCAAAAACGTGCAAGCCGAAAAAGACTGCCTTACCAAAGCGGTCTACCACGAAGCGCGTGGCGAACCAGAAGCCGGTCAATGGGCGGTTGCGCAAGTCATCCTTAATCGAGTGAAAAGCCGCAAATATCCAAATACGGTGTGTGGCGTTGTCTACCAAAATGCCCATAAGGCCAACCGATGTCAGTTCTCATTTGCTTGTGACGGCAAGTCCGATAGTGGCGGCAACGGCAACCGCATTGTCCGGGTGAGTTGGGTCAAGGCAGGTCTGATCGCCAATTATGCCTATAAGCAATACCAGCAGCGCAAACCTTCAAAAATTCTGCCTGAAACCGCGCTTTTCTATCACGCCAAACGTGTGCAGCCCAAATGGGCGTCAGCCTACCAGCCAGTAAAACAAATTGGCGCGCATATCTTCTATACACCGCTCTAATCGGCTGCTAACTTTTCAACATGATCTGTTGAAAGGGCGCATTGATGTCTTCACTTCAAAACCTTGAACTCTGTTGGCAGGTGGAAGCAGCGTGTGCTGCTGCGTGGCCGGCAGGCCAGACAGTGCAGTGCCAAGGATTTGAGTTGCGGCAGACCGATGGCACACCCTCGCGTCGCATCAATTCGGTAAACCCCACGGCCGCATATGGGCTTATTGACCAACATTTGCTCAATACCGCCGATGAATTTTATAAGCAGCAGAACCAAAGCACGATTTTTCGAGTGCCTGATATGGTGCCCGAACTAGAGCGTTTTTTGGATGGGCAAAATTTCGCGCCGCCAGAAGCCCGCACAAAAACCCTGTTGGCCCCAAATATGTTCGGCTTTGAATGGCAACAAGATGTACAACTGACCACGCATGCCGACGATAGATGGCTGCAATTTGCATCAGACCGGGCGCATTTTCAACCTGATCATCGCATCAAGTTTCGCCAGGCACTGCTTAATATTGGTTTCCCAATTCTATTCGCTCACATTGAAGAAGACCAGGAAATAGCGGCCATTGCCTATGCTGTCGTGGTTGAAGATGTGGCCATCATCGAGTCCGTGGAAACAGCACCCAAATTTAGACGCCAAGGTCGTGCGGCAATGCTTTTGTCGAGTTTGCTTGCAAAATGTCGGAGCTTGGGCGCAACAAAAGCGGCGCTGCAAGTTGTTGCCGAAAACACTGCAGCGCGCGCCTTATATGAAAAGCTCGGCTTCACCGTCGAGCTTTACAATTATCATTATCGAACCAAGCCGCTAACGTGAACCTTAGTCCAAACTGCGTTTGGCAAATGCCACCATTGCCTGAGCTAAGAACGGGGTAAACCCTGTCGCCAACGCCTCATAGCGCGCAACAAAATCTGGATGGCTTTGGTACAATTGTGCAAGTCCAATGTAAGCAGATTGGTCAGGTTTTTTGCCCCACCATTGCGCCACCCACTGGTGGTGCCGCTTCATGGCCACATTCAATGCCTCATCTTCGCTTGTGATCCCACTTTGAAACGCAAGGATAATTTCCCCTTCAATCTCTTTAAGTTCTCCCATGCGCTGGGTGATCAGTTGGTCCTTTTTACCATCCGCGTCTTTTTCCAGTTTATTGCGCGCCAAATCGATATCTGGCGTCATGTGCGGTCCATGGTGATCAACCAACCATTGCTCATGTTCGCGTTGCTTTTTTGTTGAAAAGCCTTTGTATAGATCGTCCACTTTCATTTCTTCATTTCCCAATAGCTCATCGATTGCGCGGTCAATCGTTCTTATGAGTTGGTTTTGGCGACGCGCCTGCAATTGTAATTGTTTCTTGTGTTCAATGAGCAATTGCGCTCGATCTACATTGGTATTTTTCAGCGCCATGGCGATTTGGTGCAAACTTAGTCCCATGTCCTTAAAGAACAGGATTTGTTGAAGTTTCACCAATTCATCTCGCGTGTAATACCGGTAGTTGTTCGCGCCAATATAGGCGGGTTCAAGCAAGCCAATTTTGTCATAATGGTGCAACGTGCGTACCGAAACGCCCGCCATCTGTGCAACCTGTTTGACCTTGTAGCTTTGCATAACCCTTTTCCTTCCGCTGAAAAGAGAAATAGTCCGTGACGTAGCGTCAGGGTCAAGCCACAATTTTCAACAAAATTTGGAGCGTTTCAATGGGAGTGTCTAGCGGCGCTTTAGACCAATCACGATTGCCATCACAATGCCCGCAAATGTCCAAAGCGCGATATTTTGAAGGATGAACTCAAGGTCGATTTTCTTTTCCAAGACAAATACACTTGCCACCCCGAACATTGTTCCGGTGATCACGGCCCAAAAGGCACCGAACGCCCAATCTGCACGCTGCAAAATACTCATAAACCACCCAATAAAATATGTCTTTGTTCCGCAATCTTGTGCGCTGCGGTGAGTTTTATCGCTGAAAATTATCAGTTTGAACGGGCAGTGTCTAGCCAAACAGCAACGAACCCGGGGGCGTACCCCCAGGCTCTGGATCGTTTAAAACATTGAGGCGAGCTTAAGCTGCGCTGCTCAGACTTGGGCCAGCATTGGCCAGTTCTTCTGCGCTTGAGCCAAATTTAACGAAGTTCTCTTCGAACAATTTGACCAGCTTTTCTGCCTGTGCATCGTATGCCTTGCCGTCTTCCCAAGTGGTGCGTGGTTCAAGCAAGCTTGGATCAATACCTTCCACAACGGTTGGGACTTCAAAACCAAAGATCTCATCGGTGCGCATCGGTGTGTTCACCAATTCACCCGATAGGGCGCTGGTCAACAATGTGCGTGTATCTTTGATCGAAATACGCTCACCAACTCCATAAGGACCACCGGTCCAACCTGTGTTCAGCAACCAACATTCTGCAAGGCTTTCACCCAATTGCTTTTTCAGCATTTTGCCGTAAACGCTTGGGTGCAATGACATGAACGGCGCGCCAAAGCAGGCTGAAAATGTTGCCTGAGGTTCTGTTACACCGCGCTCTGTGCCAGCTACTTTTGCAGTATAGCCAGACAAGAAGTGGTAGATGGCCTGATCCGGGGTTAAACGCGCAATTGGTGGCAAAACGCCAAATGCATCTGCGGTCAACAAGATCACTGATTTGGGTGTTGGGCCCATGCCTGTGCGGCTCACATTGTCCAAAGCGGTCAATGGATATGCAGCGCGGGTATTCTCGGTCTTAGAACCATCGTTGAAATCGGGCTTAAGCGTTTCTTCGTCCAGAACAACATTTTCAAGCACCGTGCCGAAACGTTCTGTCGCGCCAAAAATCTCTGGCTCAGCTTCGCGAGACAATTTGATGGTTTTTGCATAGCAACCGCCTTCAAGGTTGAAAACGCCATCTTTGTGCCAGCCGTGCTCATCATCGCCAATCAATGTGCGTTCCGGGTCTGTAGACAAAGT
>NZ_CAKZPW010000183.1:0-4504 GCF_937139385.1 uncultured Maritalea sp.
ACAGCTTGAAACCATTTATTGCAGAAGCAAACTAACATCCCACACCGGCCAGAATACCCAATCTCATTGCTTTGAAAAAAACACTTGGAAAACCGCCCAGAGACTGTTTAAAATAATAAACACTATCCCTAAACGTAAGCAAAGAGACCGATGCAATGCTAAATTGTGACATTTCAGCACGAAAAAACGAGGCCATTTCCCAAGGGATTGGCATGATGACTCAGATCTATGCTGATCGCGCCCAAAACTCCGAAATATGGGACGTTGAGGGAAACCGCTATATCGATTTTTCGTCAGGGATCGCTGTCCTTAACACTGGCCACCGCCATCCCAAAGTAATTGCTGCTGTGAAAGAGCAATTGGATAAGTTTACGCACACATGTCATCAAGTTTTGCCCTACGAAAACTATGTTCGGCTTGCCGAACGGCTCAATGCTATTGTGCCGGGCAACTTTGAAAAGAAGACAGTGTTTGTTTCAACTGGTGCTGAAGCCGTAGAAAACGCCGTAAAAATTGCCAGAGCATCAACTGGTCGAAATGCAATCATTGCCTTTTCAGGTGGCTTTCATGGGCGCACATTCATGGGGATGTCACTGACCGGCAAAGTTGCCCCTTATAAGCTGGGCTTTGGGTCAATGTTGAATGACATATTTCACGCTCCATTCCCGGTGCCATTGCACGGCGTAACGGTTGAAGATTCACTAGCAGCAATCGAAACGCTATTTAAAGCTGATGTTGACCCATCAAGGGTTGCAGCGATCATCCTTGAACCCATTCAAGGCGAAGGTGGCTTTTATGAAGCGCCGCCCGCATTCTTGGAAAAACTACGTGAACTTTGTGATCGTCACGGCATTCTGCTTATTGCTGACGAGGTGCAAACCGGGTTTGCCCGTACCGGCAAAATGTTTGCTATGAACCATCACGCGGTTGCAGCAGATATTACCACGATGGCCAAAAGCTTGGCCGGAGGGTTCCCTCTGGCAGCCGTTACAGGTCGAAAAGAAATTATGGACGCACCAAAGCCTGGGGGCTTAGGCGGAACATATGGTGGCAACCCATTAGGCATCGCAGCCGCGCATGCGGTATTGGACGTTATAGAGGACGAACAATTGTGCGAGCGCGCGAACTCTTTGGGCAAAAAGCTTAAGCAGCGCTTGGAAAAATTACGAAACGCCGTACCTGAAATGGTAGACATCCGTGGGCCGGGCTTCATGAACGCAGTCGAATTCAATGACGTCAAGACCGGACTGCCCAGCGCCGAATTTGCAAATGCGGTTCGTATGAATGCCCAAAAACAGGGCCTGATCCTTCTTACGTGCGGCGTCCATGGAAACGTCATCCGGTTCCTCGCGCCAATTACAATTCAAGATGAAGTGTTCAATGAAGCGCTCGATATTTTGGAAAACGCCATGCAACATGCCTCTTCTGAAGCGGGGAAAAAATAATGTCTGTAAAAACATCACTTTCAAACCGTCTTAAAGACCGCTCTCTGCTCACCGATAAAGCGACAATCGCTGGCAAATGGGTTTCCAAGGCATCGTCTGGCAAAACTTTTGACGTCACCAACCCTTCAACTGGAGAGGTAATTGTTACTTTGCCAGACATGGGTGTCGAGGAGACAAAGTCCGCGATTGATGCCGCTTTTGTTGCGCAGAAATCATGGGCAGCTAAGACTGGTAAAGAGCGTTCAGCCATATTGCGCAAATGGTACGATCTATTGGTTGAAAATGCAGATGACTTGGCAGCCATTTTAACAGCAGAAATGGGCAAACCGGTTGCAGAGGCAAAAGGCGAAATTCTTTACGGCGCCAGCTATATCGAATGGTTCTCAGAAGAAGCAAAGCGTGTTTATGGCGACATCATCCCAGGACATCAACCCGACAAACGAATAGTGGTCATCAAACAACCTGTCGGTGTCGTCGCGTCCATAACGCCTTGGAATTTTCCTAATGCAATGATCGCCCGAAAAGTAGCCCCCGCTCTGGCTGTTGGATGCGCATTCGTTGCAAAGCCTGCAAAGCAAACGCCCCTTTCAGCTTTGGCACTGGCCATTCTTGCTGAGCGAGCAGGCCTACCAGAAGGCTTATTGAGCGTCATTACATCCTCATCCAGTGCTGCAATTGGCGAAGAATTCTGCTCAAACCCCAAAGTGCGCAAACTAACGTTCACTGGGTCAACTGAAGTTGGTCGGATCCTGATGAAGCAGTCCGCTGACCAAATCATGAAAACCTCCATGGAACTTGGCGGCAATGCCCCATTTATCGTGTTCGATGACGCGGATCTGGACGCGGCGGTCGAAGGGGCGATGATTTCAAAATTCCGCAACAACGGTCAGACTTGCGTGTGTGCAAATCGGATTTACGTGCAAGCCGGGGTCTATGACGCCTTTGCCGAAAAACTGGTTGTCGCGGTTAATGCGATGAAAATTGGTGACGGCTTTGATGACGGCGTCACCGCTGGCCCACTTATCGACAGTGCTGCGGTTGCAAAAGTGGAAGAACATGTCGCAGACGCACATGCAAAAGGCGCAAAGCTTTTGACCGGCGGCAAACGCAGCGCGCGTGGCGGAACATTTTTCGAACCAACGGTTTTTGCAAATGTGACGCGTGAAATGGCAGTGGCTTCACAAGAAACCTTTGGCCCCGTTGCCCCCTTGTTCAAATTTGAGACTGTTGACGAGGTTATCGAGCAAGCCAACGACACCATTTTTGGATTAGCTTCATACTTTTATGCAAAGGACCTATCAAAGGTCTGGAAAGTCGCAGAAGCGCTAGAATACGGCATGGTCGGTGTGAACACAGGGCTTATTTCAACGGAGCTCGCACCATTTGGTGGCGTCAAACAGTCAGGCCAAGGGCGCGAAGGCTCAAAATATGGCATCGATGACTATTTGGAAATGAAATACGTTTGTCTGGGTGGCATTTCCTAATTACGTCAGGAAAGACCAATCACTAGAATGAGGGCGGTGTACAGGCGCTAACGATAACGCATTCGTCATCGCCAGTATTTTTGAAACGATGCGGTAATCTGCTGTCAAAAATATAGGCATCGCCCTTTTTCAAAGTCTTTGTTTGTTCGCCGATCGTGATCTCAATTTCACCCGAAATCACAATTCCGGCCTCTTCCGCCTCATGGCTGTACATTTCGGTCCCTGTGTCAGATCCCGGTGCATAGGTCTCGTGCAACATTTGCAAAGAGTGCTTTGACGCGTCCCCCACTTGCCGAAGAGAAACGAGTGAGTTGGAAGCATTGTCGACACGAAAGACCCGAACGGGGTTGATTTCACGCAGCTGGCTTTCCTCAAAGAAAACCTCTTCACTGCCTGGATACTCCAAGCTGAAAAACTCGGAAAACGTCATGGGTATGGCGTCTAATATCCTTTTGAGAGAGGCGACAGATGGGCTGGTTTGGCCCTGCTCAATCATTGAAATCAAACCATTGGTGACACCGGCCATTTTTGCGAGTTTGCGCTGAGACAAGCCATTTGACGTCCGAAGTTTTCGAAGTCGTTCACCCACTTCCATTCAATCGACTCCCAATCGTCGCTTTTGTATCAAGCCAAAACATCACATTAGCATCAAACATTTAGCAGTAAATGTGTCAACTTAGCATGTTCAACGTATCACTTGATCAATATTCTAAACACTGATAGCTTTTTTATAAGATGAGAATGTGAGGTCAAGTGGGGCCAGAATACTCGAACGACTGGATAGCTGAGGTGGCTTTGTCGCAATTGGCTCATCATCGAAGTGGGAGGCATGTTATTGATGCTTGAACTTCGCAGTTCGCGCCGACAAGGCAGAAGCATTGTGCCAACACCGCCATACATGTTGGTGAGTGAGATGCGAATTGAAAAATTGGTTTGTGAGCCTTTCGCACCTCCTAGCCAAGTGCATCACTTGAACGTGCAGGACAAACCTTAGCGCCATTCTACGGGGAGAAATCTGTCAAACTTGATACCATTTATCATCCGTTGTCATTCACTGAAGTCCGCCCAAAACAAACGGCGGTCAAATGTAAAAAGTTTTCGCTGGCGGATGGATGTCTGCAGCGTATGTTTCAAAGAAAGAAGTCTTGCTGAATGACTCCATTTGCAATTGCCGGAATACAGATGCACGTCGACGCGCTCAACTCCAATGTTGAAGGCATGCGCGAACGTTTGAATGTTTTGATGATCCGATTTCCTTGGACCCAAATGGTTTTGTTCAGTGAACTCGCCCCATTCGGCCCCCTACATAAGTTCGCTCAGCCGTTTTTAAACGACACGATCACAAAGTTCCAAGAAGACGCCAAGCGTCATAAAATCTGGCTCATTCCAGGTTCCATGTTTGAAAAAACACCGGAAGGCAAGATTTACAATACTTCAGTCGTTATAAACCCAGACGGCGAGATCGTAGCAAAATACCGTAAGATGTTTCCATTCAAGCCATATGAAGCGGATATTGAAGGTGGAACCGAGTTTTGCGTTTTCGATGTGCCGGAAATTGGCCGATTTGGCCTGTCT